>DAOVJF010000266.1 GCA_030673355.1 Planctomycetota bacterium
CCCGACTTCCTCGAACATCTTTCGCCGGTCGATTAAAAACCATGCCAGTAAGCAGAATAAAATCGTGTATATGAATGAAATAAGAGATGCTTCCTGGATAATGGAATCATCCATGCGAAGATAAGAATGAAAATACCCTTCAATAACCGCTATGCCAATCGCCCACAGGATAAAAATTACTAGAGAGAGACCGCACCCGAAACCCGCGTTGATAGCTTTCCTTGTGGTTGAGGAGACTACTTCCAGTTTGTCATGAATGTCCGGTTTATCAGTCATGAAGCACTCGCTGGATTTTCGTGTTGTAAATCCATCCTTCATCGTGGGGCGGGATATGGCATTGGACACATGTCGATTCATCGGGCCATCGAATGATCGGATCGGTTTCATCCACAACCCGATCCTCGCCAGTCAATTCACCGTACAGCCTCCATTCCTGGAAAAGCTTATGCGGTTCGCCCGGCCCGTGGCACGATTCGCATCCGACAGCGCGTAATTCATACGGAACCATCCGCGACGGGAGTGATTCGCTTGCAGTGTATCCGGTTGTGTGGCACGGGATGCAGGTCGATTCGCGCAGGCGGTCGAGGGACTCAAGAGTTTCCCAGGCTTCGGCATGACGGGTATTCTCCCAGGTTTCGAATTCATGAAGATGACAGTCGCGGCATGATGCCGATCCGATATAACCAACCTGCGCGATTTCCGGAATGCCGGTTGCGGGAGCATCAATAGCCGCGAGATATTCAGCGGTCATTCCGTCAAATGCCGGGTCTTTCTCGACATCCTCGTTGAGATCGATATACCTCAGGCTGTAGGATTTTATTCCACCGGATCGGGACATCTCAAGGTCGAGTACACCGAGCGACCGCCCCCAGCTCTGCGCGCGTGGAATGAATACAGGATGGGAAATTTCCTCCCCGGATTTTGATTCAGTGTGATTCAAAGGAGCTGACTGCCCGGCAATGATAATACTGGCCAGTTTAAACCTTGACGATGTCAACCGCGCATTATCCCAGGGCATGGAATTATCGGTAATCAGGATAATTATCTGCACATTTTCATTACCGATAATCGATTTCATATGATTGAGAAGTTCAGGTCCGGTGGTTGTGGGTTCATTTTCGAATCCAAGCCGGCTTTCATCGAGATCATCCATAGGTGCGCCAATTATCCCGATTTTGAATCCGTCGATATCGACAATCACGCTCGACGGGTATGAAAATTCCTCCCCGGCGGTTTCATTGTTTAGATAGGTGTAACCGGCCGATGTGAGGGGACATCCCGGCTGGTTAAATGAGAGCACGCCCCCCCGCGGCCGACGGACATCAAATCGCCCGACATTCACAGCGTCATAATTAAGTTGAGCCATTGCCCGTGTGACATATTCAGCTTTTGTGCGTTCGATATCGGTTACAAAGCCCGTTGAGAAATTGCCTGTATCGAGAAGGAGTACGGCGCCGGGAGCCGATTCGCGTTCGTGATGAACAGCAGTCGACCTGGCCTGGATTCCGCCGCGCGGACCGCCTGAACATCCGCAGGGCGTAAAATTTCCCTGGGTATCGGTTGTGAAAAGAATTCTAAGGTGTTCCGGAGCCACTGGCCCCGGTATGCATCCCGACTGCGATATCGCGAATATGGTTCCGAGAATTATCGTTAGTAATAATTTCATCAAAAATATTCTGGCAGGTTGGTTCGGCATGTGGGAATTGTAGCGCATGGGTATCCGAATCGGAAGTACATGCTAAAGGAAATGAAGCGCCTTGATGGACGCTTCAGTTCGGATTGTTTTAGGCTTTTAAATATAAAGGAGGCTACACTTATACAGACGTGGGGAGTCAATAAAGGTTCAAAAATTAAGTACTGCTGTATCGCGAGAGTACCATCGGCGGTGTGGGAAAACCATAAAATTTATTGCTTTCCCCGAACCACCAGGTCCATTTCCATTCAGGGAGACCTGCCTTAGCAGGATTTTTCATCACGTAATCAATCACACGCCAGAATTCATTCTCTCCCCTTATGATCCGATCATATCTCTCTGGTTGCCACAATCTTCCATCCCTTTCCAACATCTTATTAATACTCTTGGAGGTGAAGGACTTCCAAGAATAAAGGATTTCGCATAAACCGTGATTTACTAAAGGCCTTATTACTACATGTACATGGTTCGGCATGATGCACCATGCGAAGAGTCGATATTTCTTTCCATCAAAATGATGCAGGTTTTCCTGGACAATGGCAGCTGCTTTTGGATATTTTAAAACACATGATCCCAGGCCTGAATCGAGATTGTCATCAATTGATTTTGAGAACAGGTTCATGATTCTTTTTTTCTGAGCTGGGGAGATTTTCTTACCTGAACTAATTAGTTTATTTATTTTCATTATTTTCTCGTACTCAATATGATCGAGTACTGATTTTGGGAGAGAATCAGCAAGGCGGTAAGTGATGAAATAAACTGCACCTTCGAGTTCCCAGTGGGGAAGGTACCCCCTTGATTGGATGGAGATATCTTTAAATCGCTGGCCAGCGTCCAGCGGTACTGCAGGCCGGCGTCCTGCGTTACAGGATTTAGTCCGTGACACTGCGGGCCGGCGTCCTGCGCTACATGTTGGGTTGGATTCAGATTCTGCATCAGGTTCGAATTCCATGGAATATCCTCTAAGGGAGTAATTATTGAATCACACATATTTAGAACGTGTGGGAGAGGTTAAACCTGACATGTTTTGTGTTTTTTTAGAGTTTTTTTGAACAGTAGGTGTCCTTGCATTAACACGGTTTGTCAGTCTGCATTACATATCATTCGTAACGCAGGACGCTGGCCTGCCGTATCGCGAGACGCCGGCTCGCATACCCCTCCCCTTTGATTTCTCAAAGGGGGTTATATATCAATCCTGGCTGTCCGACTTAGCATCAACCTCATTTCAGGCATTCTTGATTAAACTGTCCAGAAGGGATCCGAGACGATTCGGGTGCAGTAACATTTGCTTCAGAGCCTTCTTCTCAGATTCGGAAAATTGATATCCGCTCTTAGTTACAATTTCATTAAACGCATCTGCCACATACTTCGACACGCCCAGCGCCATCAGACGTTCCCGGGCGCGTTCGATCGGGAGACCCTCACGCACGTTCGTCGCCAGCCTGCCAATTATCCCGCTATATGCCAGCTCAATTTTCTTCTCTGCTCTTGTGTAAACAGCTGAAATCTGCTTTGGAGTTAACCTGCGAGGTTTAGCGACAGGTTCGTTTGCGGACGATGCAGTCGGTGCTGTTACACCAGCGTTGCCGGTCTTAGCGCGCTTTGCAACATATTCCTTCATTTCTCTGATCTTTGCCTGTAATACAGGGAGATTTGGCTTCAACAGAAGAGGGTTGTCCTTACCCCCTGTCCATTGCCTGTTATCTATTAATACTTTTTCCAGAAACTGGATTCTTTCCTTGTGTATACCAATCCTGACCTGTGCCCTTAATTCCAGGTCGTTGAATTCCCTTATTATCTTGTTAAAATCATCCTTGCGACGCTGTTCGGTCAGTGTTTTTCGTACCCCATCGGTTCTCGCTTTATTACGAGCTAAATATTCGGCATCTTCCCTTTCTTTTCTCGATTGAAGAGATTCATTGAATGGCGATTCCCATTGGTTTTTACGTTTCCGAACCATGGTTGATTAACTGGCATCTGCACACTGTACCCACTCTAATTAAACCACATATATGGGCTGATTGGATGAGTAGGGATGCGTTGGCAGGGGGAAAATTACCAGTCTGAAAGGAGCGTCCTTGGGCACCCGGTTTATCGAATTAATGTGACATAAAGGACGGCTGCCGCAATTAACGCCAGGCTCACAAGAAATCCTGCAAGGAACCAGCCACTGCGGAACAGGTCAAAATACCTGCCTGAATATGGGCGCGGGTAGGCAACGTAAAGAAGGTATATTAAATCAATGATGAAAAGAACCATCACGAAGGGCCCAAAAAAAAGTCCAACGAAAAAGAGAATCATAATAGATGTCCCTGTCATGGAATTATAACAGAAGCATAAAAAAAACCCCCTTTGATTTCTCAAAGAGGGTTATATATCAATCCTGGCAATGTCCTACTTTCCCGCTAATGCAGTATCATCGGCGCTGTGAGGCTTAACTACTGTGTTCGAGATGAGAACAGGTGTTTCCCCCACGCTAAGACCACCAGAAAAGATTTCAAAGTTCAATTACTATTCATGACCATCCACCTTCGCTAAAGCTACGGCGGACAGGCCAGAAAAGATTTCAAAGTTCATAAAAAAGCAAAGACAGATCGAAAAGGCTGATAACAATATCTCAGAATTAATAGAATGTCTTGTGAAATGAATTTACAAAAGGGTTGTAGAAATGGAAATTTTAAAAAGGGTCGTAGAATTGATCATATTGTCCTTTCGACAGTTTCGTCAGGACACAAACTCATTCAATTCGTAGAACAGCACGGTAGTGCGTCTCAAAGAAACGAACCACAAAAAAGTGCATAATCAACGAACGAAAAAAGATATGGTCAAGCCCTCGTCCGATTAGTACCGGTCAGCTTCACGTGTTGCCACGCTTCCACATCCGGCCTATCTACCTTGTTTTCTTCAAGGGGACTTACCTGGTTAACCCAGTGGGAGAACTTATCTTAGAGTGGGCTTCGCGCTTATATGCCTTCAGCGCTTATCCCGAAGCGACATAGCTACCCTGCGGTGCCGCTGGCGCGACAACAGGTACACTAGAGGTCACCCCGCCTCGGTCCTCTCGTACTAGAGGCAGATCTCTTCAATTCTCCTACGGCCACGATGGATAGGGAC
>DAOVJF010000526.1 GCA_030673355.1 Planctomycetota bacterium
CGGTGAGGGATGGATAGTACGAATAAATAACGCTCTGGAGATCGGATACACTGTGGTTTTGAAGCCAGACTGACGGGACGAGATAGTGGTGCGAGGTCGCGTCCCAGGAAATATTCGGCGCGAGCGCGTTGAAGCCCCTGAGGAGTGTAATGAAAACAAGTATGACAATAAAAACAGCTTCCGCAATGTTTAAAGGGCTCGACGGTTTCCATGTGGCTTTACTGAATAGCTGCCTGAGATCGCGGAACCAGAATTTCCAGAACAGAATTGCCGGAAGAGCGGAGAGAATTCCGGTAACGATTGGATAGAGGACGCACAGGAATCCGAGAACGGTCATCAATAATCCGTGTGCCAGCAATCCGAACGCGAACGCACGTCCGATCCGTCCCGTTGACCAAGGCTCATCGCCGGATAATCGCGACCTGATCCACTCACCGAATCCGTAGAGTCCGAGGAAGAGTACAGGGAATGTGATTACAGCCTGGATCATTCGGTATCCACCTCGAGTTCATCATGGGGAACAATCCGGTAAATTAACCCGGTGTAATCATCAAGGAATACCGGTTCAATATAGCCTTCACCGGCCAGCATCGTTAAATTGTGCATGGATAAAATATCATAGCTGTTGATGCGGGACTCAGGTGGAGGATCGCGGTATTCACTTTGGTTGCTTTCGGGAAATTGGAGGTTCGGCTCCAGATATGCCGCCTGTTTACGAAGCCACCATGGAGTAAAATAATCAGGGATATTTTCAGGATATTGCAGAGGCTCAGGATTTGATTTAAAGTGAACCATCGAAAGAGCACGGAAATTCGGCCCGAACGTCAAAACGATATAATCGATTTCATCCCCAAGCCAACTTGAATACAGGTTACGATAATCGATCCTCCCCCAGTCATCTGTTAATTCTGTCGGGAAGGGATACCACGTTGTAAATTCCCTCTCGACATACATGTTCCTTGGCTCAATCAGTACGATTCGAGCATCCTCTTCAGTTTCCTCATTGATATATTTTATCTGGGGCCAGATGTCATACGATTTCCGGAAGTAATCCTCAATCGATGCAGCACCGAATATTGTCGGAATTCGATTATTAACCTCCCCGGTACGCGCCACAAGTGAAAACCCAATTGGGAGGATCAACAGCGCAGGTAGAAGAAATTTAGTGATCCATGGAATTCTATCCAGTAATTTCAGTAAACTCCATGCACCAAGCGCGATATAAATACCCCAAACTGCAAGCAGGTATCGCGGTTCGCCGGGAGCGAGAAGGTAAATTACAAGGATTAACAGCCATGTGATTATCCCGATCGGCCTTGCATTTTTTTCATAAATAGTCCAGTGCACCGCAAACGGCAGGAGCGGCAGGAAATACCATGTCAGAAGCCTGAAATCGAGCTGAACGAGCGAAACATCCCAGGTCAATCGTGGAATATATGTTAAAAATCCCCAGGCAGATCGTTCGACATTCGGGTTCGACCAGTACATGATGTCAGGGACCATCGCGTCGGGATTAAGGAGCTTTGTTAAAAATGGCCACGCCGGATCGCCGGTATGAATATAGCTTTTCAGCCACCACGGGAACGGTATGAGGACCGCCAGCAGTATCGCGAATACAATAAATTTCCATCCGTACCGAGATCCCGGTCGATCCCTGGAGTTTATCATCCAGATAATGAGGATGATTAATACCAGCGCGCAGAGAAAAATATTTGAATGTTTACTTCCGAGTAATCCACCCGAAAGAATCCCGACAACAGCTATCAGCTTTTCCGATTTTGTGTCCCGGAAATAGAGGAGCGCGATCAGGATCGTCACTGACAGGAAGACAATGAAATTCTCTATATAACCGCCTTCCATTTCCTCAACAAAAACAATTGGGAGGCTGAGGAAAGCGATGGACGCCAAAAGCCCGGGTGTCCATGAGTTCCAGATGCTTTCAGCCTTAAATTTAACCGGGACAAGGCCCGGCCCGATTTTTCGTCCAATTGCCATGAAACCGAGGATCGAAAGAAACCCGGCAAACCAGGTCAGATGATTTGCGGCGAGATGCCCGGCGCCAAGGCCGTTATCCGAGATTCCCCCAAGCCCGAAAGCGAACGCGAACATCATTTCGGATGCCATCGGGAGTTCGGAGTAACAGTTTCCGGGATTGAAAACGAAACCGCCGTCGCGAATCCATTGCATGGGGAGGGGATAGTGATATGTAAGGGCGTCCCAGGCTGTGGTTGGAACCATCGTAAGGATAAAGTCCATCAAAAGCGTCAGGACGATGACCCAGACGAGAATCGCATTTAGTGGGATTTTTATCGATTCACGCC
>DAOVJF010000437.1 GCA_030673355.1 Planctomycetota bacterium
CAAGTCCGGCGCGGCTCGGGATGTTGATCTCTTTTCTGATCTCGTTCTGGAGCGCGCGGAGGAGTTTCACCGGTTCGGGATAGAGACGGTCGGTGCCGGTGAGGTCGAGCGCGAACGCGTCCTGTTTTTCGACATCGACCACCGGGACAAATCGTTCGCTTATCGAGAGGACAGTCTCGGCGGCTTCGAAATACGCGGCGGGCCTTTCCTCGACAATTTTGAGGTCGGGCATGAATCGCTTTGCCATGTCGGGTGTGATCCCGGCACGGATACCGGCATTGTAGGCCTCGGGCGATGTGGCGACAAGCAGTCCGCGATTGCCGATCGATCCGACAATGACAAATGGAACGTCTTTGGAAGAATCGGGGACATCTCTTTTATCGGGGACACCTCTTTCCGTCCCGGAAAGCAGGTGTCCCCGAAGTTCCGGATTTGTCGCGCGCTCGAAAAGGATCGGCAGGGGCGAGAGATTGAGAAAGCCTATTTTGTCGGAGTTGAGCATCATTAATTATCAATTGGTAATATGATATGATTGCTTCTTCAAGAAGGAAACAGACACCCCAGAGTAATGGAAATGCAATCGAAACAACCCTCGACCGGCATATCTTCAACAATCCGTGAATTGCTAATCCCCTTTTTCGTCCCGCTTATCCTGTACATCCTAACCATCTCCGATAACCTCTCCGTTTCTTCCGACAGCATTGATTATATAAACACCATGGATAACAGCCTTGCCTCCGGGGCGGTTCTGTTTAATCCTCATCACCTGTTAAATCAACCCGTCGGGGTCCTGTGGCTTGCGTTCCTGCGATGCATCGGGATCACTTCGGACAGCGCTCGAATAGTGCCGCTGCTGCCGGCAATAATCGGTTCGCTCACTCTGTGTGTATTCTATCTTATTCTTCGAAACCGACTCGGTCTGAGCCGTATTCTGTCGCTTCTCGGCACAGCCCTGCCCGCCTTCTCGTTCGCCTTCTGGTACTACAGCGATTGTGTCGATGTCTACAACATCCCGTTCCTCTTTTTGATGCTGTCGCTTTACCTTGTAACCAGTGACAAGCTCGGTGTGAAACAATCCGTTCTCGTTGGTTTCACAACAGCTCTGGCGGTGATTTTTCATCAGGTACACATCCTGTTCGTCCCTGTAGCCGTAGCCGCTTTCTACATCCGGCGACGTGAGCCTGTTTCGTTTTGGAGACGCACGGTGAGTTATCTCGCCGGATTGGTTCCAACTGTAGCTCTACCATATCTCCTGGTGATTTTTGCAGTGAAGCACTTTACCACGATCGATAAAATACTGGACTGGATCACCATGTACGGCCACAATTCGGCTTACTGGCATCCGTTGTCCCTTTCTACACTTTTCAAGGCAGTTACCGGGTTCTCCCGTTCTATCATCGGCTACCATTTCATCATGGTGATCCCATCGTTTAAATTGTTTATCGAGCAGTTTTTTGCAAACAATTGGCTGGCCGACGAATATTATCTGGTTCATAAAATGGACCCCCGTCTCGCAGTCGTTCTCCTTGGACTCTCCATTCTGCTTACACTCCTGTCTCTGCTGTTTACAATCCAGCGCCTTCGCAACATCAGGATAATCTGGGTCGGAACACGAACGGTTATCCCGCTTGTCGTCATATGGTTCGTGATCTACGGATCCTTCTTCTTCTTTTTTGAACCCCATAACTTCAAATTCTGGATAACACAGTCCTTGTGCTGGTGGCTGTTTTTCATCGCACTATTCGCCTTCCCCAAAACATCGGAACCGCGTAAAGAGAACTTCAAAGTATTCGGCCTGTCGGTTATCGCAATATTGATCCTGCTAGTCAATTACATGGGCAGCATCACTTTTCTTACCTCGCGGACGAACGATTACTACTACCAGCAGGTCGCGCCACTGGCGGAATTATCCAATTGCGGCGACCTGATCATTGCCGACCGTTCCTGGGTCATCGAAGACTACATCGAACGATTTACCGAAGCGAATATCTTGTGCCTTACAGATGTATACGAAGAATCCGAGGATTCCAGGGCATACATCCTGAGTGTCCGGGATGCTATCATACAAACCTTTGAAAGCGGCGGCAGAGTGTTTGTCCTCGGGGAGGCGGTCGAACCGGGAGCCCAGACAATTCGTAATTACGGTGAGGAGATAACCGATATCAGCGAACTCTGGGATATCTATCGAAACAAATGGGAAGAGGTGGAACTGGAACTTACCACGCTGTATATCCTCGAACCCGAAAACCGGGAAGCGGGTTAATCGCATTTTTTTATAATGTGCCGCAATCATTTTTTTCAGCCTGCCGCCACCTGTACAGCGGGAGTTTCACCATCTGCAGTTTGGGGTTTCAGCCCGCTATCACCGTCAGGCTTGCTCGTATCATCCAAACCGCTCCTGACCGGCAATTCCACATTATCCGGATAGGTCGGAATCGTCGGCCTGATACCCATCCTGACCTCGTTCGGCTGCTGCCTCTTCGATCTCTTGATATTCAACACCTCGTTCAGGGGCATAATCTTGTCGACCACCAGGGTGCATGTCCCGCGATCGACCTGTATTTTCCCCTCCATGCACAACCCGCCATCGGATCGCGCGCGAAGTATCAACGCGTGTTTGGCATACGCCTCTGGGAAAATCACAGTATCGAATGTGCCCTACAGATCCTCGAGCGATATCAACGCCATCGGTTCGCCCTTCTCTTTCGTGGTGACGGGTTTGAACGAAACCAGGATGCCGCCCATACGTACCCGCTTATTTTCGTAATGTTTCATTTCTGTGCCCTGGATGAATCCGGCCTTACGCATGGCGCCCTTGAGCGGTTCGAGCGGGTGGATGGATACGATCATGCCGAGGACATCGATCTCGGCCTGGATTTGTTCGAAGAGGGTGTAGTCGCGGTCCCATCCCCCCCCTGTAATCCCCCCTCTGGGGGGATGGTTATTTTCATCTACCCTTAATCCGGGATGGTTATTTTGGGAATCGGGGACACCTCTTTCCGTCCCGGAAAGCAGG
>DAOVJF010000242.1 GCA_030673355.1 Planctomycetota bacterium
CGAATGGTTATGAGGATGTCTTCCTGAGCAAATTCGATTCATCGGGTAACTTCGAGTGGGCAAGGACCTGGGGAGGAGTGTGGGATGATACTGGCTACGGAGTTGCCGCTGACGGTTCCGGGAATGTCTACATTACAGGCTATTTCGAGGAAACAGTCGATTTCGATCCAGGTGGCGGCGATCCGCACACCTGCAATGGTTATAGAGATGTCTTCCTGAGCAAATTCGATTCATCGGGTAACTTCGAATGGGCATGGACCTGGGGTGGGTTACATGAGGATATAGGCCGTGGAGTTGCCACTAACGGCTCTGGGAATGTGTACGTTATAGGAGATTTCGATTTCACAGTCGATTTCGCTCCAACCGACCCGCCCTGCAACGAGGATCCGGATGAACACACCTCGAATGGATACAGTGACGCATTCCTGGCCAAACACCTTCCGGACGGTTGCTGGTAACAAACCCCAAACCTGGCTACACGAATAAGCTAATCCCCGCACATAATCTTGAAAATCGCATGCCTGTCCACGGTGTTGAATGATTTTTGATGATGCAGAAAGTACCTGACCCCGATTTATTTCTTATTCATGAATTTTCAAATTATCAATTACCCATTCGTTGACTCCGTGAGCAGATGGATGTATTATTTGATTTCCATATAACAATCCGGGAGGGTACCAAAAATGATCAAAAATCAGATTATTTCCCTATTTATCTTAGTGGCACTTGTGTGTTTTCTTGTGCCGGCAACTGCTGTCGGGCAGGAGTTCCAACGGACCAGAATTGCTGATGAACAGGTGGTTGCTCCAGGCAGTATTCACTCCGCAATGGCAACCTACACCTGTACAAATGACTTAACCGAGCTTAAAATCCTGCCAGCTGAAACGGATGAAGCCATCCTTCAGACCTTCACCATCATGGCTTTGCTTGAAACCTGTTGCGATGCATTCGAACTTCACAACGGGCGAATGCCGGAAGACCTTGCCGAGTTGCGGAATTCGGGTCTGTGGCCATTCGAACCTCTCGCGCAGGAATACTCGCCGGGGCTGAAACTGATCGGAGAAGATGTCGCGATCAAGATCAGAGAATTATTACCCCAGGAGCATGATGGAAGCGCGGATATTGTGCATGCAATGGACTGGTACAATACCGAATTCCCCGGACTGATAATGCTGACAGGTGCCGGTGAAGTAACCAACGATTCAGCGAATACCTTGTCGGAGGGTGCGGCTGAAGGCGGCATTTACACTGTCACACGCGAGCCGATCAGTTTAACTGCCAGGCTGGCGTCTAGTGATCTATCGGACGATATAGCGGACTGGGCCGCACTCTATGTTGACATTGCATCCAATGGGATTTTTCTGGCGGGATACGAGGTCGAGGCTGTTGGACTGGAAAATCCGCTGACAAGGCTGGGTTTCAATCCCCAACCTGAACCACCGGGTTATGTAGCGGAAGAATCCGGATTAGAACCTCCCGGATCGCAGGTTGGTTTCAATCCCCAGCCTGAACCACCGGGTTATGTAGCGGAAGAGTCCGGATTAGAACCTCCCGGATCGCGGGTTGGGTTCAATCCCCAACCTGAACCTCCAGGGGATATCTATGCAGAGGAATCATCCACATTCGAATTTCCCGGTTCATGGGTTCTATTCAATCCACAGCCGGAACCTCCTGGCGATATCGGGCCGGAGCCCTGGGATGTAATTTTCAGGAGAATCAATTATCACCTGTGGAAGGGAGATCCGTACGCATTCGTGAACACCGAATGTGAAGAAGACGAGGAAGACCCGATGCTGAAAATTACACCGTGGGTGCTGGCTAGTTCCAGACTCATGGACCCTGGTGATGACGGGATCAGTTCCAGGCTAATTGACCCTGGTGATGACGGGATCACCTATGATATGGAAACTCCGGATGAGTCCAGTCCAAGGATCAGGGAACCCGGGGATATTATCGATCCGAGCGCCCGACGCGCGATTGCTGGTTCCGAATCAGCAGATGTGCTTAAATGCAATCTGATAAGGGAAGTCAGTGGAATCATTATGGAGGATTATGTTGCCAGACATGGAACCGTGCCGCAGACTGCAACTGAGTTGCTCGATGGCAAATGGGAGATTAACAGCAATGGCTTTATCAATGCCGGGACAATCGAACCCGGTACACCTGGCAGCGGTAAGATGATAGTTATAATCAACGGCAAACCGGCTGAGTTTGAACCGGCTTTCTTTGCGTTTTTTGAAATGGTCACCGATACCGGAGAGCTGAAAATATTCGAGCGAAGGTTCGATCCCGAAGAAGGCGGCTCATGGAATCTCCTTGATACCGGCGATGCGGCGATTATCATTGTTGATTCCCTTGGGAACCCACTTATTGATACCAGCGATGGTTCTATTATTATAGATAATTATGTGGCCCGAATTGGGGATGACGCGGGAACACTTTCCATAATCGATGATAATCGGCCATCCGCTCTCTCAGGCGACGCAACCTTCCATGTCGATAATTATGGACACATAATCGGGGATTCAGGTCTGGAAGCAATCATAATAGTAGATACAAATGATCCGGTTATCGATTCAAGCCTGCCCGGTTGGGGGTTTATACAATTGAGCCTGGATCGTACCCTTCGCAGATTCTGAAGATGTCAACCTGAGGAAGTTCGAGAGAGGGAGTACCTGGGGTGGGCCAGAAAACCTGGTTACCTGCCTGCCTTTATTGATGGATGCCGACAGGAATGTCGGCGCACCTGAAAAAGATATTATAAAATGGAATTGGTATTACCAGTTCCCATACGGCAAATACTTAACCAGAAAACAGTCCTGCAGACCGTTTGAGCTCAGATTGCAAATACCGCCATAGGGATTGAAATCTACAATGTCCCTGAACCTTCCTGTCATGTAAGTATTTCCGTTCGCATCCACGCATATATCATGGCCGCTATCCTCATGCGTGCCGCCAGGGACCCTTGTCCAGACATGATCGCCGTTTGAATTAAAAACATTGAGGAAAATATCCCAGTCACCGTGTGAAGAATATTCCTCTTCCGAATTTTCATCCGGATCGAAATCCACCGTCGCGTTGAAATAGCCGGTTACATAAACATTTTTCCCGTCTGCCGCAAGGTCCTGCCCGGAATCGCTGTCACTCCAATTATTCGACATCCCGCCCCACGTCCTTGCCCATTGGTATTCGCCGCCTGTAGAGAATTTAGTGAGAAATGCATCACGTTCTCCGTTCGATGTCCATTCATCGACACCGGGTCCCGGATCGAAATCAACCGTGCCCGCGAATTTCCCGGTCGAGTAAACGTAACCCGTTTCGTCAACCTCGACACCGTATCCCCAGTCGTCCGAATCCTCTCCCCATGCGTAACCCCATTGGAAAATCCCGGACGAGTCGAAACAACTAAGGTAGACGTCATTAAAAACTGTCGGCGTGGTGTATTGGGTTACGTCACCGCCGGGATCCAGGTCGACCGTGCCGTCGAAAACTCCCGTTACAAATATATGTCCGGCAGAATCCGATGCGACCCCATATGCAAGGTCGTCGTAACCACCGTCCCCGGCCCACTGTTTCGCCCATTCATGCGTGCCGGATTCGGTCCATTTCGTAAGGTAACTTGCACCCGGGTTTGACTGGAGTACACAGTCGTTATCGACCGGATCGAAATCACAAACACCGCGAAAATATCCGCATGCGTAAACCCCGCCCATTCCATCAACGGCGACATCGAGAGCCTTGTCCCACATCGGCGAACCCCATGCCCGCGCCCACAGGAAGTCGCCGTCCGGGGAGAATTTACAGAGGAAGCTGTCCCAGTCACCGTGGGATGAATATTCGACCACTTCATCTCCCGGATCGAAATCCACCGTTTCATTGAAATACCCCACCACGTAAACATTGCCCGATTCATCTATCGCCAGATCCTCACCCGATTCCCACCAGTTCCCTCCCCAGACGCGTGTCCAGATAAAATTCCCCGATGAATCGAATTTCGAAAGGAACGCGTCCGCATTTCCATTTGAGATGTGGGTTTCAGTGCCTTCCCCGGGATCGAAATCGACTGATGTCTTGTACTGTCCTGTGACATAAACATTCCCATCGTTGTCGATATCGGTCCCGAAGCAGATATCGATATCGGTTCCGCCCCAGCTTCGAGCCCAGCCGCCGTAGCCGACCTCAAGGTCGAGCCTTTGATACGCGGTTAAATCGAGATAATCCGGAGAGTCGGCGTTCGATATATCTTCGACTTTCAGGAGTGCAGGGTAGGTGCCAAGCCCGACTAGCTTTTCATTCTCGACTACGATCTCCCATGTCGAATAATCCCCTGAATCCGAAACAAGCAATCCGGTTGCGAGACCGTCGAACACTTCGAGGCATTCGATAGCGGGTTCAAGGAGAGTGGTCGATCCCTGCCAGTCGTAAATTTCGATGTTGTATTTTACCGAACCGCCGTGGTTCGTCAGGCCGTTCAGCGGTATGGGATCGGAAATTTCAATTTTCCATGGCTCGGCACAATTGGCCTCTATCGGGAAATCAATGATCGGATCGGTCACAGGCTCCTTTAACGGTGGAACCCATGAAGCGTCGACCGCGTAGCCGAGTACGAATTCATCGGCTTCAGGGAATCTCAGATGGAATGTTCTTGTGATCGCCGATCCGGTCACGAAAGCGTTTCTTATGTTCCCCGCGAAAACGGTGATATAGCGACGGTAACCGTTCAATGTGGCGTTCGGCATGGTCGGGGTTGATAATTTTCCGGGTATATATCCCTGGTACCCGCCAATTCCCGATCCCCATGTGAACGCGTTATATAAATTTGTGTATCCCTCGGCGTTCATAACTTCCCCGTCGCCGAGTGTCGAATCGCTTACGACAAGCCCGTTTTCGGGGAAGTACAGGCTGCCATTGAACATGATAATCGTCCGGACATCGAACATCGTAAGCGTGTTCGTTGAAAACGGATGCCTTACCTCGATATCGACAAAATGGATGCCGTCGGGATTGAACTGGAATCCTGTTACATTGAAGCAATTAAAACAGGGAGCCTGTTCGAGAAAAGCAAGTATGTTCCAGTGATCCGTCG
>DAOVJF010000273.1 GCA_030673355.1 Planctomycetota bacterium
GCCAGTAGACCTATAAGACCTAACGCGAGACAACCTTTTCCGACTCCGCCCATGGCAATCCTCCTTATACTTATTTTTTATTTTCCTGTTTCTACAGACTAATATAGCCGGAACAGCAACCCGATATCTCTTCACCTCTCCAACTGGGCCGACAGCGCAAGGTTGATTCTCGTGAGGCATTCCTCAAGATGCGCACCTGTCATGATGTCGAGATTCAGAACAGCGTCACCTGAGAGAAGCGTTGATATCTCTTGTTTCAAAACAAGAAGATCGTGGCGTGCCAGGCTGATCGCGTCCTCGGGTGATCCAATCGCCGGATACAGGTAAATTCCTGAGATCATATCGAGATGCGCACGCTGGAGGTTCCTTCGGAAGCTGTCAATGCCGGTTCCGTCGCCGACTTCCGACCAGATAGCGTTCCGGACGAAGTCGAAAAGCTCGACAATTGTGAAGGTTCCTTCGCCTTCCGGCATACGGATTTCATTATTAATTATCCTCTGTAGAACAAGTGGATCGTAAATCCAGTAGAACGGGCTGGTCTGGGCGGTCAGCACCCAGTCATGGACATCGAAATCCCACAGGCCCGAGTAAACCGTGCTGTTGAAAGCCGACCGCTGGTCGCGGCCGAGCATGTTGAGGAGTTCCGGGTCGTACTGGAATGGTTCGGATGACCAGATCCTGTCGCGCAGGAAAATCAAAGCCATTCGCTGATCTTCTGCGCTCACCGGGACCATCGCGGGAAGGCCGCCGGTATCACCCACACGATTATGGTAAACCCTGACACCCCCTATCTGCTTCGGAACAGTGGACGCGACCCTGATGTAATCATACGCCGCGTAGAGGAAAGCAAGCCTGATCTGTGATGGCATGGTGCCCGGCTCATCCCAGTACTCAAGTATGTTCTCAACCAACTGGTCGCTTACTGTAAGCATGTCTCCACCGTACCGGATCGGATCGTCGGAAAGGTCCCAGAGATGGATATCCGGGTCGCAGTTCCTCGTCCATCCGCCGACCTGGTGATCGGTGGCATACCGGTAATCTCCCGAACGGCTCGCGATTTCCTGAAGAGCGTCGAGTTCATCTTCCGGTGATTCGGCATCCAGTGGAATATACCCGTACTCAATCGCCCATTTATCGTAATCGCCGACTGTACTACTGAAAAATTCGCCCTGGTGAGTACCTCTCGGTGAAACATTTGCGCTTGTGTAATCCATGATCGAACCGCTCAATCCATGCTCTCTTGTCCACCATTCGACATTGAGCTTCCAGTACGATGTCATGGTGCTCCCGGCGAAATTGTGTCTGAGGCCAAGTGTATGGCCAACTTCATGGCAAACCAGGTCGACCAGATAGTCGTGAATCAACTCTTCTTCTGATACGCCGCTACCCTGGAAAATACCACCTGTATTCAAGAGGGTGATCGAGCGTCCGAGTTCGAAAGCCCGCATCTCGGAGTACATCGAACACCCGTTATCCACTGAATATTTTTGGGCCTGTTCGTCCAGAATATCAAGGGTGTCCTGATCCCATCGCACCTGCCTGTTGTTAAGATTCGGCCATCCCGGAGGCATGATCATTTCCATCATGGACTGCAGCGGGATAATAGTCAGTTGCTGGCTTCGAAATGCGGAGGATGTCATATCGGCGTTGACACCAATGTCCGCGGCGAAAATTTCCCCGGTGCGCGGATCGGATTGCGACGGGCCTATTGCGTAAACCGAGTCGGGTCCGACAAACCACCTTATGCAGTTGTACCTGATATCCGCGGGGTCCCAGTCAGCATCGTCAGGCATTATCTCCGCCCGGACAGCATTGCGGAAACCGATTGCTTTGAAAGCCGGATTCCATGCGAGAATGCCCTCCTCGATCGCATCACGGTATTCGTAGGGAATTGTGTTCTCAAGCCAGAATGTGATCGGTTTCAGAGGCCGTGAAATATCAGAGTCAGGATCCTCCTTCTCAAGTCGCCAGCGGTTTATATAACGGATATAACGGGTTTCCTCCCGGTCGGTTTCAACAGAGTACTTCAGGGCGATGTCCTGAAAATACCCGATACGTTCATCCGCCAGCCTGGGCATGTAACCATCATCGGGAAGCACAGCCAGCGAGATGTGCAGCCAGACTTCCTGTCCGGCTTCGGGAGAATACCCTAACGCGTTCGGTGCTCCATAAACAATCAGCCTGATGTCGATCTCATCATTAAGGGGAAACCCCTTGATTTCACTAATGTATGATCCTTCGTAATCAATTGAGTATGAATAACCCCACATCAGGGTTGACGCGTCGATTCCGCCCAGTGCAAGAAGTAAACTAGTAAGATCAATAACTACGCGTCCATCATCTTCGTCCTCAACCTCGATCGGTGTCCTGCCGAAATAATAATCCGATGTGCCCGACTCGACCGCACCTGCCATTGGCTCTCCCATAACAGTGGTGATCTGGTAATTCGGTTCGACAAATTCGATGGATTGCGCGTCGCGACGGAATTCGAAAACCGTGCTACCCCACATCATGGGAGCCATCATGCCCCTGCCGCCTGTACCGCCGCTCAAGGTTGCCGACCCGAGAAATATTTGATCGATCTGGTCCTCGTTGAGTGAGATTAATACCCTGCGCGTGTCCGGTTCAGTATAGTAGGTGAACAATCCCTCGGTCATCTCGAAATCCGCGACATATTCTTCGATCGGACCGGAAGTTTCTTCCCCATCCCCATTTTCACCGTTTATAAGGTCGTCCTGCGCGAAAAGAGGATTTACTGTAACAGCGATTAATATTGCGACTACGTAAAAAATCCTTGAAAGGAAGCGAGTCATAACTGTCCCCGAATTTTAATTGAGTTATTAATGATATTATCTTACACGAAATTCAGATTGATTATATCGGATTTATGGCTATTTTAAAAATAATTAGAGAAAATCCATATGTCGCTCCCCAAGGGTAGGGGTATGGTGTTCCGATGATTGAATATTTTTTTGGACATTTGGACATCATCATGAAACCTACGACCAGTCAAGATTCGTCCAGAATAGCCGAAATTATTAATACAGGGCCGAACAGGATTTCGCCCTGTATAATAATATATGATATAATTATGTTTATGGGTAATACACGGAGGTGAATCCCATGACGATACCGCCAATCGGATCTAATCCGGCACAACCCTCACCACTGGACGATAAGCGAACCGAAAATTCGGCGCCTGAGAAGGCTGACATTAAGCTGTCCTCCGAAAAGACCGAGCTTAATACTACCCAGCCAACCGAAAAAGTCGAGATAACCACCGACACGGGGCTTATTCGTGCCCGTCAGAACCAGATCACAAGCCTCCAGATCGCTGAGCGTACCACCGAACAGGTGATCGAGAACGCCACACAGATCGAGACACTTGTCCTTCGCCATCATGAAGCGTCTGTGAAGGGTGACGGCCGCGCGCAGGAAATCGAGGTCGAGATCGAAAGCCAGATTACAAAACTGGAATCCAGGACGAACCAGGCTGTTTTCGAGGGACAGAACCTTCTCGACGGCCGTGAGATGACATTTGAAATCAATAGCCGCACGGAACGGATACAAACCCCTGACTTCACGAACGGGATCGATCGCTATGTCAAAACCGTCCGGGATTCCGTCAGTACAGATCGCAAACTCGATACTGGAGATTTTATTAAGAGGGCACAGGAATTCGGATCGAGTTCAAAAACGATCAGGACACGGCTCGAACAGGATGTGCGGGATTCTATCGTAGGGGCTGTACGTGAATCATCGACAACGGAGGTTAAGGACGCCGCCGATGCCGAGCGTCTGATACAGAAGGCGCGTGATGCTCGCCCAAAAGTGGACAGCCAGACATCGAAGGACCTGAACCAGATCGAGGGCCAGGCGATTAATTTATTGAAGTGAGTGTTACAGGAAAGAAAAAACCAAACCTCCCCCCCCTCAATCCCCCCCTCTGGGGGGGAGGTTTTTATTCTAATCTTTTGAACGTGAAAGAATTAATTCTGTATTTTAAATTAACCATCACCCCGTAAGCAGGACGGTAGAAAACACAATCATCCCGTAAGTGGGACGGTAGAAAACACAATCTCCCCGTAAGTGGGATGGTAGAAAACACAATCATCCCGTAAGTGAGATGGTAGAAAACACAATCACCCCGTAAGTGGGACGGTAGAAAACACAATCTCCCCGTAAGTGGGATGGTAGAAAACACAATCATCCTGTAAGTGGGACGGTAGAAAACACAATCTCCCCGTAAGCAGGACGGTAGAAAACACAATCTCCCCGTAAGTGAGATGGCATGAAATACCATTCCCTTCCACAGACGGGAATGTACGAAATACCATCCCCCCATGGGGGGGATTACAGGGGGGGTCCTTTTTCTACTTCCAGCCAAATTCGCAATTCAGTCGAAATTCTCCCAGTCATTACGCAGGACGAGCCACCATATAGCGAGCCTGATGCAGGCAAAAATCAACAACCTGTTAATAGGAAATCCAGCGATCCAGGTAATTATCAATCCTGCTATAGTCAATGCAACAATGCCGTAAATCCCCCATCGCTTCCACATCCATAAACCAACTAAACATCCAAGGTTAAGGAAGTCCCCAAATATTATGACAGGAAACCACCATTTCGGGAATGCTCCACCCATGACGAGGAGATTCAGCAACAGATCATTTCTGCGCACTATTTCCTGAAACAGGCTTACGACCACGACAACTGTTGAAAGGGCCAACCATCCGTTGAGTAATGGGGTACGCTCCCTGTGAAA
>DAOVJF010000305.1 GCA_030673355.1 Planctomycetota bacterium
AATTTCACAAATCAATAACTGCGGGAACTTCCAGATACTATTAACAGAAATATCGCAATTGGTATCAAAGAAAGTGGATAAGGAGCTTCAATTATGTTGCGTTTTGATTGCGTTCACCTTAAAGAAGTCACCAACGACGATATCCTCGAAAACCATCTTGGTTCATTGAAATGCGCTGTGAACCGTGCTTGGCCCGACAGGACACATAAGGCTGGCATAAATTGCCCGGCACAATGTGAAAGGTTTCATGCCAAATCGGGAAGCGACAGCACTTCCGCGTTTACGGCGATTAAAAATGCGTTTTTCGCCATTCTCGGCAGGAATTGACCGACTGCCAGGTAATTGTTAAGCGGTAACGACCTGAATTTCACTAAAAATCCGACCGGAATTAAGCTGCCCTGATTCGTTCATGATTTTCCCGTTCAGGATTGATTATTTATTTCCCCTGTTTTATATTCGTTAAACATTGGAACACACGAGTGCCAAAATTGGTCCTCCCGACCGTCCGGACTGGATCAAGGTCAGGGGTTTGAATATCGACGTGCAGCGTGCCATGGCGGGTAAGCTGCATGGCAGTAACACTGTCTGCCTTAGCGCTAAATGCCCGAATATCGGGGAGTGCTTTGGACGTGGAATCGCGGCATTTATGATAGCCGGCACAATATGCACGAGAGCATGCGGATTTTGCGGTGTAAAGCATGGCGTCCCCGAACCCCTCGATCCCGATGAACCGTCCAGAATCGCCAGTAGTGTTCACGATCTCGGATTGAAATATGTCGTGATCACCGCTGTGACCCGGGACGATCTCGACGACGGGGCCGCAGGGCACTTCTCGGCAACAGTAAAAGCTATCCGTGAGCTTAACCCGGGTACGGGGATTGAAGTACTTATTCCGGATTTTGGCGGTGAGCGGGAACCTTTACAAATCGTACTCGATTCAAAACCAGCCATTCTCAACCATAATATTGAAACGGTACGAAGGCTTACACCGGTAGTCCGGAGCAGGGCATCGTACGATCGATCGCTAAAAGTCCTGGAAATGTCAAAGCGTTTATGCCCCGATATCCCGACCAAAAGCGGGATAATGTTAGGGCTTGGTGAGGAATGGGATGAGGTTACAGCCGCATTGCGGGACCTTTTGGATGCCGGATGCCAACTTGTTACTATCGGGCAATATCTCCAGCCCAGATCGGGACAGGAACTTCCGGTCGTAAGGTACTGGACGCCGGAAGAATTTAAACAGTTGGGTAAAACCGCGCGTGAAATGGGTTTCAGCGGAGTCGCATCGGGTCCGTTTGTTCGCTCGAGTTATTTTGCTGATGAACTCGCACAAAATTTACAACAAGATTAAAACCAATCCTGTTAATTAATTATTGATTCGAGATCAGGGACACCATCTTTTTGCCAGTCATAATCTGGAAGCATCCTGACGCGTGGAGTCGACACGCTGAGACCGGGGACACCTCTTTTCGCCCGTCGAAAAGCAGCCCCTCAATTCTAAATATGTCCAACCAATTTTTTGTTTATATAAATAACACCCCTAAACGCGTGGCGTCGGCAAGCTGAGATCGGGGACATCTCTTTTCGCCCGTCGAAAAGCAGGTGTCCCCTTCAATTCTAAATATGTCCAATCAATTTTTGTTTAAGACCGATCCCGACCTGGTCCTGGATTGAAAAAAACAGCCTTTGAGCTGTCGAGGTTGTAAGTAATAGCTATCCTGCCTTCGGTGGTAATTGGGTTAAAATTCCCTCGAAACGATATTATTCAGCATACTCCTGAAACTGTCACTGGCACGACCGGACGGCAGTTTATCGAGGTGCTCGAAAGCCTTGTCAGCATGGTGGTTGACAAGCGACTGGGCGTATGACATAGCCCCGTTTGATTTAAGCGATGCGGAAATCTTCTCGATTTCATCCGGTGTGATATCCCCACGTTCGAGAATCGGCCGGAAATCCCGGTTGAATTCCTCATTTACGGCAAGGGCACGAATCACGGGGACAGTATAGATTCCACCCTTAATATCGGATCCGCGCGGTTTGCCGGTATCCTCTGGGTAGGCGAACAGGTCTAACAGGTCATCGGATAACTGGAACGCAAGTCCGAAATTAAGTCCAAATCCTTCCAGGTTACTCATTTCATCCTCGCTGGAGCCGCCAAGGTAACCACCGATAGCCATCGCGCGCTGGAAGAAACACGCGGTTTTCAATCTGATGATATCCAGGTGCGTACCCTCAGTGATATTAAGGTTACCCGTATACTTGATCTCCTTCATTAAGCCGTCGGCAAGGTGTCTGCAAAGGTCGATATTAAGGTTAATGATTTTAAAATCTTCCTGTTTGGCGATAAGTGTGTAAGCAAGTACGAAGAAATGGTCCCCCATTATGACCGCGCTTCTGTTTCCCCATAAAGAATTCGCGGATGGTTTTCCCTTACGTGTACCGGAATTGTCGATTACATCATCGTGAAAAAGGCTCGCGGAATGTATCAGTTCCGCAGCGGCAGCACAATTGATCGTGGCAGGAAGGATTTCTTCTTTCAAGAGGTTTTGTGCAAGAAGGATGAAAATTGGACGCAGACGCTTGGCGTAACCGAAAAGCATATGATGCCCGATTGTGTCCATCAGGGGATTATCTGAATGTGCGACCTGGGCGAGAAGGTTCTCCACAGGTTATGTAAGTTCCCTGACCCGGGGATCGGGCTGGAAGTTGAATTCAGCCTGTTTCACCTTCTGCTGAGGGGGTTCGGCTACTATCTCGGTGGACTTTAATAAGTCCGGTTTTACCGATGCATCCATTGCATAACCTTTAAATAAAAGCGGAACCGGATTATAACATAATTAGAAGATATGGGCATGTTTCAATTTGGCAAAGTCTTATTCAGGATAAACGTTTACTTGTCATACGCCTGTATGAATGTGTCTTAATCCCGGAGAATTGCCTGATCAATACCTGATAATACGGTTCAATCCCCCCCCATGCTTACTGAAATAAATCGAATGGTTAATTCTACCTTTCCTTAAATGATATCTCAAATCAGTATGTTTCACCTGAAATGGCAACCTCTCTCCGCGCAATTATTTCACCGGACTTTTCTCGTGTCCTCTCGGACTGTCACCTGGTTCCTCAAGCCCCGTGAGATGATGAGAAAGGATTTTTAATTCGCTCGAGATATCCACCGGCATACATATGACCTCCGGCGGAGGCTTGATACTGACCGGTGCGAAATTCAAGATCGCTTTAATCCCGGCCTTTACGACTATTTCAGCGGTTGCCCGTGCTGAGGGCGCCGGCACAGTCAGAATTGCGATCTGTATGTTCTTCTCCTTTACTACTTCCGGAAGGTCGTCAATATGGTAAATATGAATTCCGGACCTTGAACTTCCGACCTTCTCAGGATCGTCATCAATCAAGGCCGCAACCCTGAAACCCTTCTCATTCAGGCCTTTATATCTTAACAGGGCCGTCCCCAGGTTACCGACACCAATGATTGCGATTGCCCATTGACGGTGAAGCCCAAGGATTCGCCTTAATGCCTCGGCGAGCCTTTCAATGTTATAGCCCATTCCGCGTGTCCCGAACTCCCCGAAATACGCCAGATCTTTCCTGAGCTGTGATGGTTTCAGGTGCAGTTCGTTTGCCAGTTCCTCGCTCAAAATTGTTTCGGAACCCTCCTCCTGGAACCGTTCAAGCACGCGCAGGTAGCGGCTTAACCGTTTTACAGTTACCTGCGGCACACGTTTTTGAATTCCATTTTCAGTCATGTTGTTCTCTGACTCCAATCCAATTTGTATTTACTTCAAAAGCAGCTCCTGTAATTTTTCGTTTACGAGTTTCGGATTTACCTGCCCATCGCTCTTTTTCATAGCCGCACCGACAAGCGCTCCGATAGCGTTAACTTTTCCTTTTTTTATTTGCTCGACAATCTGTTCATTCTCTTCAATAATCTGTTTGACCAGCTTCGTCATTTCATCCTCATCCGTAACCTGGCTCAGACCTTCCCGCTTTACAATATCCATGACCCCGCCGCCACCCCCGAGGATCAGGTCGATAACCTTTTTAGCGGACGTACTTGACAGTTCATCCTTGCCAACCATTTTCACCACCTGGGCGAGTTTTTTAGGGGTAAGATCTGTCTGGTCAAGAGTGGTACCGGTTTTATTCAGGTATTCAAACACCAATCCGGTCATCAGATTCGCGGCCTGTGTACCGTGAGCGCCGTGAGTCTCGATAGCCTCCTGAAAGAAATCCGCAACGATGCCCTGCACAAACTCCAGATCCGTGGGGAATTTTTCGTCCCCATCCGAAGCAGCGGCGGCCTGTACGATATCACCGCACCCGAACACAAAAAACGCGCAAAGGCCTGCTTTGAGTGTAGTCGAAACGAAGCGCGGAAAAAAGATCTGAGACATGGAAGGATCT
>DAOVJF010000137.1 GCA_030673355.1 Planctomycetota bacterium
CATAATTACTCCTTTAATCTCGTTCAGGACCGAAGGTTTGTACCTCCTCTGCATATCACGCTGGAAAATGGGATTATAAATCAACTGCTGGAGCCATGGATTTCGCTCTATCCACCAGGGGAGCGGTACTTCATTTGAAATTCCATATATGGAGTTATCGGGCATTGATGGATTAGATCTGTTCCATGATTCTGACCATCAGATCGCGGCGTCGACTCGAATACTTATCGGATGGCGATCTCCGCAACGCTCGTTCCATTACCGGCGCTGTGTACTCGATCTCTTTTCTTGCGGACCGGAGATCAATTTCAGAGAGTGCCAGGAGTGTGTAATAAAACGGGTATCGCCGCCACCGGCCTTCCCCGTCGCGATGTTTTTTCAAGTCCTTTACCCCTGCTTTTATTTCACGCTCGTGCTTTTCAAACCCATCAGCCGTGAGATGCCGCCACCATGAAACCGAACACCTTCCGCAGCAGTATGTGCCTTTGTTGCGCGGGCTCTTAAAAACCCTCCCGAAAATCCCATCCTGTGCTGTTGTTAGAGCTTTCTTTATCCCGGCACGTTTATCGCCAAGGAGAATCAATGCACGGCATGTTTCTTCTCCGAGAATATGTCCTGTAGCGGCACCCGATGCAATCTTTTCACCGGTGAATAACTTGATTCCATTCTTGTAATCAAATTCTGTTGGCGCGAACATCCCAGAGTACGACCGCGGCATCCCCTGCCGATCGGCCAGCCATTTCGCCGCTTCGGTTTTTTCTGTTTTTGAAATCGCCTTCCCATAAAAAAACGCGTGGTTCAGATTATCCAGAGTCTCCGCAAGGCTTCTTTTATTGAGGATACCCATTACAATTTCCTTTTTTAAAACTTAAGTTCGTACTCCGGTGTAAAAATCATCCGTTTTATCGGGCCTTCCTTCATTACCCTCGTATTCGGAAAAACCACGCACTCCTCGATCGGGCCGTCCCCATCGATCACAGCATTATCACCAATCACCGACCACTTTATCTCCGGATCGCTACGGATGAACGCATCGGTCCCGATTATTTTGTCCACTCCGCGATGTTTCATCTCCCTGATACAGCAGTCGATCATATCCTCCGGGAAAGTAATATTGATATCGTCGTCAAGGGCATGCGAAACGTAAACCGGGTGCCCGTCCTCGATATAGATCTGGATCGATTCCGTGATCTCGTATTCATCACGCATCGCGGTCCGGGGAGTTCTACGGATTGCGTCGAAAATACTCACATCGAACAGGTAAATCCCGCAGCCTTTTAAATCATTGACCGGATAGCGCGGTTTTTCGATAACCCTCGTCACCCTTCCCCCGTCATTCAGCACAATCGCGAAATTCCTCATGATATTGTCGGGTGTATCCGGTTTGACCGCCAGTACCGCATCACAGCCATGGTCGCGCCATTGTTTCACCATATCGTCCAGGGTATGGGAGATGATAAAAATATCCCCAAGGAAAAGCATGAACGGCGATGATATATACTGCTCCAGCTTCATCACAGCATGCGCGATCCCGAGCTGGGATTCCTGCGTGAGGTAATGGAGCTTCATGCCGTACCCGGACCCGTCCCCGAACTGCCGCTCGAACATATCCCCAAGTTCCCCGACTACAATATACACATCGGTGATCCCCAGTCCCTTCATGTAATCGAGCTGGTACCCCACAATCGGCTTGTTGCAGATCGGAAGTAGCGGTTTGGGATAAGCTTCCGAAAGCGGTTGGAGGCGTGATCCTTTTCCTGCGGCAAGAATCGCTCCCACGAGTTTTTGTCCTGGCTTCATCGGGTCACCTTTATGGCACGAATTTACCCCACCCATAATACGCATGACCATGAATTTCCGCAAACTGTAAAATGGCCAATCCCCAAAATGTAAATGTAACTTGGCCATTCTGGCCATGCTCTTCAGTCACACGGGCATTCTGCCCATGGGATTAATAAAAAAATCACGGACCCGAAAGCCCGTGTTACAAAAAATCATGGACTGGAAGTCCAAGTTACATTATCCCAGATTAAGATTAAATTTCGATCCTCCACCGCCCGACCGTTCAAACGGCAGGAACGGCACAAGCCGTCCGGCAAGTTTGGTCATCGTCATATGCTGCAGCCACACTTTTCCGGGACCTGTCAACCGTGCGAGGAAAATGCCCTCACCCCCGAGAAAAATGTTCTTGAATCCCTTCTGAAGCTGGATGTCATACGTCACACTCGACTCAAAACATGCTATATGCCCGGTGTCGACGAGTAATATCTGCCCGGCCTGAAGATCGTGTTCGGTTAATTCACCATCGATCTCAAGGAATGCAAGTCCCGGTCCGGTTAATCTCTGGAGTATGAGTCCCTCACCGCCGAAAAACGCGGCCCCGGCTCCACGCCATTCCATTGCCAGATCGACATTTTCCTGCCCCACAAGAAAACTCCCTCTCTGGGCGATCAACGACTCTCCCGCCGAGAGATCGAATGGGAGAATTTTCCCTGGGAAACTCGACGCGAATGAAACCGTTCCCGGACCGCTGCCCGCTTTAAAGTAATTCAGGAACATGCTCTCGCCCTGCAGCATACGGGACGCGGCCCCGAGGAGATTCCCGAGTACCCCCTTGCTTTCTTTTCCTTTCTGGATCGACGTTTCCATCTCGATTACCTGGTCCATCCAGATCATCCCACCGGTCTCTGAAAACACTCTTTCACCCTGTGGAAGGTCGATCTCGACTGTCTGAAGAACTTCCCCCTTGATTCGATACTCGAGCTTCGTAACCGCGGTGGTTGTCGCTGTGGTGGTGGTTCCCCCAACCAGGTTTTGACCGCAGCTATCACAGAATCTGGCGGCATCTTCCAGTTGATTGCCGCAGTTTGGACAGAACATATTTTCCTCCATCTTCTTTTTTTCTTGTATAAGAGAGCCAACCTCCTGGCGTAATTTGCCGGGAAATTGTCCCATGTTACCGGATTTCTAGTCAAACAGATTATGTCCGCACTTCGTACAATACTTTTCATTCACATCGACAGGATCGCCGCATTTCGGACAGAATTCAGGTTTCGACCCGTCTGTGTCCTCTTCAGCCTTATGGACTTCAGGAGCTGGAGCCGGTGCTGGTGCTGGTACTGGTGATGCCGCAGGGGCTGGCGCTTCCTTCTTTTTACTTTTATTGATCAGGATCACAATTATAACGATCAGCAGAAGGACAATTACCCACCAGAACGCGATGATGAATTTCGTCAGAAATGTGAATATGACCGCGAGTATTAAACTCCCTACTCCAATCATAAACCTTAACCCTTTACCGATTACCGGTACGTATTTTAAGACGAATAACAACGGTCCGATTATCAGGTTGAATGCTATAAAGAACAGGAGAATGCTGATGAAAGTCCAGACTTTTCGCTCGGTTGCTTCCTCTTGTGCGAGTTGCGCGACCAGCTCGAGTGAGTTCAGGTCGGTCACAATAAATGGATGTCCATCCCTGATTCTGTCCCCGCTCTTTTCGCCAATTACCAGAAGTGTGTCAAGGTCATCCACCGGCATGTATTCCACGTGGAGCCATTCCTCGCCGATAATTTCAGATCCCCTGTCATCACAACTATCGGCATCCACAAGAAGGACACGTGCGCTGCCGGGATGTACCTCAATATCTTCAATGGAAAAATCGGCGACATCCGATTCCGTTTCCTGTACTTCCCAGTCCTCCTCTATCCTGGTAATTGTATCCCCGTCAGAATCGGTACTGGTAACCTCATGTTCGGTATATTCATACAGAGTCCACTCATACCAGAAGACATCCAGTCCATTTCTTAAATCCGGGCATCCCCGCTGGGTAAAATCGATATAGTCCACATCGACTGGTTCACCCTGGATTTTGATAAGGCCGTCGGTTGAGGATGCATCCGCAAGGGAAGTCATCGGAAGCTTATCCACTAATTTGGAGACCTCCTCGACATTTTCCGAACACCATGCCGGTAAGAATGCCAGGCCAAATAAAAATACCCCAAAGAATATCCCCGCTATTGAATTCATGCATCCTTTCCCGGCTTTGGCGACTCCGCCGCCGATATTAATAACCATTGAATGCCTCCTCGCTTTCCGCTCTTTATTAGAACTAATCTACTATTATCAGTTAAATGTCGCTACGCTAACAAGGGTAAGGCTGGAATTTTCGCTTATTTTTAATTTTTTATGTCAGGAATTGGCTCTCCCAAACGTTCTATTATAAGATTCGCTCGCGGGGAATTTGACTGTTTCCCTGTAATACCTGCGAAATTCAAAATCATGTTACAATGAAAACCGATATGTCGCAGCAGCCCTTGATTCCCGATTCCACCCGTCCTTTCGACGAGCCTGGTGAAACTGAAGAGATCCAGGGAATAGTCGAACGCATCACGTACCGAAATGATGATAACGGTTACACCGTGGTGCGATTTAAAATCGATGGGACAGGGCACCCAAAAGAAGATCGGGTAACCGTGCGGACTAAAAGCGGTGGATTCCGGACTACCACACCGGGACTTTACACCGTTGTCGGACGGTTTACTGTCATTAACGAAGGCGAGCACCTTACACTCCTTGGAAAATGGATCGAGCATGAGAAGTTCGGCCTTCAGTTCGATGTCAGCCAGTCCCGTATGAGCGCGCCCCCTACCCTCAACGGAATGGAAAAATATCTCGCGTCCGGACTCGTGCCCGGTATTGGACCGGTATTCGCGAGTAAAATCGTCCGCCATTTCAAAGACGATGTATTCGAAGTTATCGAGGATGCCCCGGAACGTCTGCGTGAAGTGCCGGGGATTGGCCGCAAGCGTGCCGGGTCCCTGGCGGAATCGTTCAGGAAACAGAAAGCGATCCGCAACCTCATGATTTTCCTTCAGGATCACAATGTTTCCCCCGCACGGGCTGTGAAAATTTACAAGGAGTACGGGGACGACGCGGTTCGGGTACTCCATGATAACCCGTATACACTTGCCGATGACATATTCGGAATTGGCTTTAAAACCGCCGACCAGATCGCGCAGAAGCTCGGTATGGCGCGTGACGACCCGAAACGTTACCGTGCCGGGATCAAATATATTCTTAAGGAAGTCTCCGGCGACGGACATGTGTATTTCCCGAAGCAGGAACTTCTGTCGCATGGAAGCGACCTTCTCGATGCGGATGTCAATGACCTTGACGATGCATTGAGTTTCCTGATCCAGAGTGAAGATGTCGTCGACGATCATGGACGGATCTATATAAAATTCCTTCATGAAGCCGAATGCCGAATTGCCGGGATCATCGGAAAGCTTTCAAAAGGCAAGGCTAAAAAATTCGACAGGAATGCCCTGGTTAGTAAAATCGATCAGATCCAGAGGATTGAAAAAATCGATCTCGCCCACCAGCAAGTTCAGGCGGTCATAAAGGCGTTCAAACACCAGTGCCTTATTATCACCGGCGGACCCGGTACCGGTAAGAGCACGACGGTCAGAATCATAGTTCGCCTGTTCGAACAGCTTCAACGAACTGTCCGGCTGGCATCCCCTACCGGACGAGCCGCAAAACGCCTTGAAGAAGCGTGCGGCCGTCCCGCAAGCACAATTCACCGCCTGCTTGAATTCCATCCTCAACAGGGATTCGGTCGCAACGCGGATTTCCCTCTCGACTGCAAGGTGCTTGTTGTCGACGAAGCATCGATGCTCGATGTCCCCCTGATGTATTACATGCTTCGTGCCCTGCCGGCGGGAGCTCGTTTGATACTCATTGGCGATGTCGACCAGTTGCCGTCGGTCGGACCGGGAACAGTGCTCAAAGATTTAATCGACTCGGGTGTGGTGCCGGTTGTGGAACTCACTGAAATTTTCCGGCAGGCCGCGGGAAGCCTTATTATCAGGAACGCTCACAGGATCAACCGTGGACTGGGCCCGACATTCGATCCCGAAGGCGGACGGAAAGATTTCCGCTGGCAATCGGAAGACAACAAGAATATCATCGGCGATCTTGTCATACGGACGGTCGCGGGTAAACTCTCAAAAGATTTCGATCCACTGACAGAGATCCAGGTTCTCACTCCGATGCATGCCGGGTCGGCAGGCGCCCGTGAATTAAACCGAAGGCTCCAGGAGACCTGCAACCCGCCGCACAATTCGAAAAATGAATTAAAACTCGGCGATCGCCTTTTCCGCGAAGGCGATCGGGTTATGCAAACCAAAAATAATTACGACCTGGAAGTATTCAACGGCGATATCGGACGGATAACATTTATCGACAGGAGGGAAGGGAAAGTTGCGATCGAGTACGACAGGCTCGTGCATTACCGGCGGTCGGACCTCGAACAGCTTGTCCTCGCCTACGCGATCACTATCCATAAATCGCAGGGAAGCGAATACCCGTGCGTTGTATTTCCAATTACAACCGCCCACTGGATCATGCTCCAGCGCAATCTCCTGTATACAGGTATCACCAGGGCTAAAAAATTCTGCGTTTTAATCGGCCAGAAAAAAGCCCTCTGGCGTGCGATTAAAAATACAGATACGGCCCATAGGTACTCAAATTTACAAACCAGGTTAATGGATGGTACTGATGGCAGTACGCTCGATGTAATTAATCAACCAGAATCTTGAATCGAATATTTACTATTCCTATTTTTCATTAATAAGGTAGAATTAGTATTAGAAAAGCCAGGTTAATCAGTAATAATTTTTTTGTTAACAGTAGATCAGGGAGGTAACTTTTGATTTTTTCACAACGCAGCTTATTTATAATAGCAGTCATGGGGATTCTCATATGCGGCTGCTCCGGAAATTCGACCCAGCCATTATCTCCTGATAATCCTGATTCTTCGCCAGGATTGACAGTCAGAGAAGAATTAGGCGTAAGTCCTGATGGCGCCGATCATTACCTCATGCAGTACGGTTACATTTTCGTCGATCCGGACCATCCTGACGGTCCAAAGGTTGAGGTGATCCCTGTACGTGGGGGGGAAGTCCA
>DAOVJF010000272.1 GCA_030673355.1 Planctomycetota bacterium
CGCCTTGATAGCAGGTCTACGTTCTTTCTTAAGAGATTTGCCAGCCTGTGATACATATTCAACCGAAAAAGGGACATTTGATGCCCCTCAACCTGACTAATTGTACCATTGAACGTGAAAAATTGCCTTAATTAATGTCATATAACAATATCGTCAGTATAAGGGCAGTACTTTATTACTTCAGACACCATTATCATCCAGCGGGTTTAGTAATTCAATTGGTTTATTATTGAAAATTTGAACATGGAGTGTATTCAACGGGCTCCCGGAAGGATATTAATCTATAACCCAAAGGGAGAATTTCGGGTGTTCCGACCGGGTTTGGTATTGACTGAATCATTTATCTTTGTTCTAATGGACCAGCAGATTGGTGATCCACTCCTTCCAGGTCAGGCATAATGATATTCATCCGCAGGGAAGTGTGACCCCATGGAAATCGATCTGGCCTTTAATGAACCTGGGTATAAAGTGACAAAGAAACCGACAAAGCCCTCAAAACGTAAAGGGAAGAAACGTGGGGCCGTTTCCGAGGAACCAACCGATGCCATGCTTAAGGAACTGGCATCTGAAGAAGTTAAAGAAGCTCTTTTACCGGAAAAAGTCAGCGTTAAGTCAAAGTCCACGAGGAAAGCTTCCCCAAAACGTAAGCGGCGTATTACAAAGGATGCTGAACCGAATTTCGAGGACAGCGTAAGGTATTTCCTGTCTGAGATCGGTCGGATTCCCCTCCTGACACAGGACGAGGAGGTCCGGTTTGCGAATATTGTCAGGCATGGCTCCGATGAGGATAAAATTCGGCTTGCGAAAGAAAAACTTATCCGCTCCAACCTCAGGCTTGTTGTGTCGATAGCTAAAAAATACCTCGGGCGCGGGGTCGATTTCCTTGACCTTCTTCAGGAAGGAACCATGGGTTTGATTAAGGCTGTTGAGAAGTTCGACCCGTCGCTCGGCTGGAAATTCTCGACCTACTCCTCATGGTGGATCCGTCAAAGGCTTTCCAGGATGATAGCCGACCACGGATCGTTGATCCGCAAGCCTGTTTACATGGTCGATATTATCAATCGATTCCTGCGCACGATGCAGCAGCTCCAGAAAGAATCGGATGATGAAATCCCGATAGAACGGGTTGCGAGGGAGATGGAAATCTCGATCGAAAAAGCCGAGGAGCTTCGGAAGATTTCCATGCGAATTCTTTCACTCGATTCACCGGTAACCGGGGAGGCCGATGGCAGCAGCCTCAAAGAAATAGTCGCCGACCATGATATCTCGTGTCCTGAAATCGAGACCATGGTAAACATCCGCAACGAGGAGGTCCACAAAGCGCTCGAAGTGGTCGATGAACGCGAGAAACGTATTCTCTCCTATTGCTACGGCCTTTTCGACCGACCGGTGAAAACACTCGATGAGATAGGCAAGATGGAAGGTGTCACGCGTGAGAGGGTACGGCAGATTCGAAACCGAGCGGTCGCCAAGATCAAGCAGAGCGATTTCGGTAAAAGTATTAAGGACTTCCTCTACATGGATTAATACCCATCTAAATTTTATCCTCGCAGGAATCGCCTGCGGATAAGACTAATCCCATTAATTAAATATCGATTCGTATCAGACCCTCGTAAAATCTGCCTTCGCTGGCACTCAGGCCGATTTTACGAGGGGCCACCATGAGAACTCCGGAAATACAGTTAGGAAAAAAATACCTGTTAAGAGTGATTGGTTTAGGTTGTAAATAGTATTAAGGAATTGTCCCGACACCACCGACCAGTTCCTCTAACGCGGCTGGAATGATTAGGTTCCAGCTCTTAACCAGCCGTCCGGTTCCTTTAGGTATTCCACGGTCGAGATAATAAACCGGACCATTACGCGCGCGCTTTTTCAATTCTTTCAGAATGTCTTCATCAACATCCCATCTATCCCTGAAAAATTCGAGAGCGAAACCGCATCGAACCATCACGCTCTTCTTTCCGATTTTGTCAAGGTAATCCATAAGCAGTGGATAGTTGATAAACCCAAGCGTTGAAAGATTGCGGAATGCGCCAACCACGCCCCCTGACAAGTCGAGCCGGCTCAGGCAGTCGATGAGGGTCCTCTCCATGTCGGCTACCTTGACCGTAATGCCCTTGTAGTCCAGGTCACGGAATCCGAAGAAATGCCTTGTTTCAACCGGGTAGAAAGTAAATGCGCCGAAGGAGAATTTTCTGAATCTATGGGGAACCGAGACAGGTATCCTGGGTGGCGGAACTGACAGAACGCCGTAAAAAATCATGGCGGTTGAGTGAGAGTAGTAATAATCCGGGGAGATTTTACTTCCGATCACGAGGACGTCAGGCTGCCATTCGGTTTCACGATGTTCGAAGGGGATAAGGTAATAAAGCCCGCTCTTGACCCGTTTCGCGTACCCGTTTTTGATTAAATAAGCGACTGCATTCCTGGCCTGCTGATCGTCGGGAAAGAGCGGCTTGATTTCTTCAAGCGTGACAACGCGTTGGGAATAGAACTGTTTATAAATTTTTGGAACCATCGCCAGGCTGCTGGAATAGAATTTTTTTAAAAAAAATTCACCAAATTCTTGCGACATACTGCAGGGCGCATCATTCTATCATGTCCAAACGAAAATTGGTTCAAATTTGCTTACAAGAACTTGAAAAACACTCTTGATTTAATTCGAGTGGAGTGTTAAACTCTGATTCCCCTTTTCGGTAGGAAGTCAAAAGTGCTATAAGATGTTATACTTATTTATATGCATCAAGGCACGTTTAAAGTAGGTCTGAGGGGGTGGGCCACTATCTACGTTGCCACTGAAACAGGTGTCTTAAGATGCAAAAAGATGGATCAGGAGCAATTTGGCGGGAAGTTCTTGCGGAGGTTCGCGAGAACATTTCAGAACCCGCTTACGAAAGCGCTTATAAAAACGCTGTTGTACATGTCGATGAGAGCGGAAAAATCACCATGAGATTTCCGGATCCCTACATGTTGCATATGGTCTCAACTGAGAGCAATCGCTGCATTGAAGAGGCGTTCTCCAAACGCCTTGGTAAACCATGCCAGCTTGAACTCCTGGCCGACCCGGTCAGCATGGAGGAAAAAACTTCTGACATACAATCAATTAAGACCACCGATTTAATAGAGCAGATCAACCGGAACAAGGAAACTCTTAAGCAAAAACATTATGATGCCAGCGTCGCCGCTTCGGGAGACTTCAGGCGAACGGAATCAATAAGGCTCAACCCGCGGTACACATTTGAGCAGTTTGTAGTCGGGAATCACAACCAGCTTGCGCATGCCGCGGCGATAGCTGTCGCACGTGAGCCGGGCGAGGTTTATAACCCGCTTTTCATTTACGCAAAAACCGGGCTTGGCAAGACACATTTACTTCAGGCTATCGGGCATGAAGTCCAGGGAACCCGACCGGAATCCAGGGTCTTTTTCATCACGTCCGAAGCGTTCACAAATGAGCTTATCGAGGGTATCCAGCATCGTGAGCGGATGAGCAAGTTCCACAGGAAGTACCGAAATATCGATGTCCTTCTGATTGACGACGTTCATTTTCTGATTGGCAAGCCGCAAACCCAGGAAGCTTTTTTCCATACGTTCAACACGCTTCACGAGCTTGGACGCCAGTTGGTTATAGCTTCCGATCGGCCTCCCGCGGAACTTGATACGCTCGAGGAGAGGCTTATCAGCCGTTTCGAATGGGGCTTGACCGTAGATATGTCCAAGCCTGACTTCGAGACCAGGCTTGCCATTCTCAACTCGAAAAACCAGATCAGGGGATTTGGGCTCCCCATGGAAATACTGTCCAGGATCGCAAGCCGTGTGGATTCAAATATCCGCGAACTCGAAGGGGCACTCACCAAGATGAGCGCGTACCAGCGATTGAACCACGCGAACCTGACAATTGAGGAAGTCGATGATGTTCTCGCTCATATGAGGCGCAACCTTAACAAGGGCTGTACACCAATGCCGCAGGATATCATGGAAGAAGTTGCGGCGCATTTTAAGGTCTCCATCGACGATCTTATGGGTGACAAGCGCACTGCGAAAATTACTGTTCCAAGGCAGCTTGGCATGTATTTTTGCAGGGAGCTGACCCACCTGTCGTTAAAAGATATTGGTAAAGCATTCGGGGGCAAGGATCATACGACCGTAATCTATGCTGTTACCCGCGTAGAGGAGCGTCTGGGAGTGGATGATGTGTTCGCGAGGGATGCGATGATCCTTCGGGCAAGATTAAAAGAGCGTTTCCGTCAACCGACTGAAGAGTAACAGTTAATTGTTAACATGCCTGAGGAGCGAGAGGGGATACATAAGGGGGGAAGGAAAATATACCGTACAATCGAGCGACGGTCTGAAGGTTCTTCAGGACGTCGCGACACCGCCGGCTTAGCCGGCGGTCTTTTTTATGCAATTTTTTTTATTGTCAAAGGTCTTGTTCTTCGGAAACCCACTTAAAATCCTGATACGATACTGGATTGCGTGACAGGCCGAAAAGTCCGCCCCACATAAGGGAATAATTTTTTACTTTATCAAATCCGATGCGTAAAATATCATCTTAGATGCGAACCGAAGACTTGGATTATGAGCTTCCCGAAGAGCTGATCGCTCAAAAACCTGCCATCCCGCGGGATTCATCGCGATTGCTTGTGTGCGGACGGGATTCGGGGCGATTTGAAACGAGGGTATTTCATGAACTTCCGGACTTATTAGATCCCGGCGATATCCTCGTTACAAACCAGGCACGGGTAATGCCGGCACGAATGATCGGCTACAAATA
>DAOVJF010000050.1 GCA_030673355.1 Planctomycetota bacterium
AGTTCACGCAAACTCGGAACAAAAATCCACAGCCATACGAGGGCGTTAATAACCGTTCTCGCTTTCCATTGTAATTTTAATCCCCGCTCTACACGTAACAATCTTTCAAACTTATGGATACTTAACCTGTTCAGCCCGTTACGCCATAAATCCATTTTACTCTCAACAAGATCATCGAGAAGATCGGGATATTGCAGACCCAGGGCTTTTTTGCGTTCATTTCCGCTGAACATGTCAACCGCTTTACCGATGTCGTCTTTCGACCAGAAAACATGCAACCATGGCGTTCGGAAGAAATCATCAAGATGATGGCCGTTATGGGAATAAAACTGCGCGAAGTCGATACACAAAATCCCACCTGGTTTTAATACCCGTGCAGCCTCCGATAGTACCTTCGCGGGTTCTGGGAAATGACCAAATGCTTCCAGGCATATGGCGATATCGAAATAATGATCGGGAAACGGCAGGTCCGACACATCGGAGACCGCAAATTCAGCACGGTGGCGGTCGGCCGGTGGAATCAGGACCGATCTCGCAAGCTCGGCCTGCCGTATAAGTTTCGGCGCGTTATCGACACCGACGATCTTATTGGGCTTGTGAGTAGCAAAATAGCATGTTTTCCCGCCGGGACCGCATCCCAGATCGATGACGTCTTTCGATTCAATATTAACCCGGTCGGAGAACCATCGTTCCCAAACTTTTTTGCCTTCGGTAAACTCCCATCGCGCGAACGCGACCGGATCATCGGGCGGGGGTTGAAAATGGAAATGTCCTTTATTGAGATGGATAAGCCATCTGTACGGGAGGCCCATCTAGGTAAGACTCCTTCGTTACTGCTATGGAAAGTCCAATGGAATTAAAACAAGGATTATAACAGACTACCTTAAAAGATTATCCGTTGGCGCATAGTCGTCAGTAAGAATGGTCGCATCACCGAGACCCGATGGAGCGGTGTCATAGAAACGAAAAACCCCATTTTGAAAACCGGGCGGGAATTCAGACCTGCGATCGCGTAACACAGCGCTCGATAACCTCGAGATATCGTGAATGTCTTTACGGTCTTCATCGAGAGTCGCGATAATAACAACATTCTGAACATCCGTCGCGGCGAACATGTAAAGCTGTGGAAAAACCTCGTGCATGGTGCGGTACACGGAAGTAATGACCCTGTTTGGCTCACCGCCATAGACCGTACCGATTACGTTAATCGCAAAGATGCCATCATCGCTCAGGCGGTTCCGGACAATTTGAAAATACTCAAGGGTGGCAAGGTGGAAAGGAATGAATGTCCCGTAGGCATTGGAAGAATAGGTGTCCTGCACAATCAGGTCGAAGTACCGGCGCGACCTTCTCAGCCAGGCACGGGCATCGTCGACTTCAACCGGGAGTTCTTCGGAATCATAAAAGAAATATTCCTCGGCGACATCCACGACGGCCGGATCGAGTTCAACCGACAGCAGGTCGAGGTCCGGCTGATAAAAATGAAATAGCTTCGGAGTGCTCCCGCCACCCAGTCCGAGCATCAATACCGTTTCGATATCCGGCTTGAAAAGAAAAGCCTCAAAAATAAGATCGATATAGCCAAAATGCCCCGAGTAGGGGTTGTTGATATCCATTTTCGACTGGTAGTGGTAATTGTCGAACCTGAGCGCGCGTAACGAACCCTCCTGGGTAACTCTAATGTGGTGATAGACACTGTTGTATGAATAGAGAACCCTTTCGGTCGCGTCTCCGGGCGTAGATAAGATCAGCGGTAAAAGGACCGTAATAACCAGCACTAAGGGAATTCGGCTATTTTTAACCATTTCAGATACCCTCTCTTAAATTTCGGAACAAATTTCCCTTTCAGGATATTTTACCCGATTGAGCGGTATTCAAGGTAAAACGAACCTGAAATTTTTATTAATAATAGTCTACACGAATCTCGATGACCTTGCCCGGGTCACCCGAATGCCTCCCGCGAAATGCTTCCACCTGATCGGAGAGGCCATCGGGATTATCGACAACAGGTTCATTCTGCATCAACCAATTGAGTTCGTTCCGGGTTAATTCGTTCAATTCAACTTCCAACTTTTGACGATAAACCAGTAATTCCATCGGAACCGAGTACTCAGCGCCATCAAGGAGCTTGAAATAATTATCCGCATGGTAGATTCGATCGAGGTTGTATCTTTGTTGAAACGGCTCCGACATCACTGTGTTCTCAAGATAATATCGGGAAATAAGGCGGTTGTCCGTGTAGACGAAAACGAAGGTTTCAGGTAACTCGTTAAGAATCGCTTGCGCATAGATATCCCAGGTACTAACATCATGAACGATATGCGCGATCCGTGAATCGTTCAAACCGAGAAGGTCGAGTACCGGGCCGCCATAAAAATAAGGGATTTTTCCGCACTGCTCAACCGCGAGAAGGCCATCGACACCGGGGTCATTCCTTAAATCCCTTCCGACGTATTCAAGGACGTCCACGGGAGGATCTTTAAATCGAGCCAATATTTCGCCAGGGGATACATTTCCATCGACCAGCCCGATAAGGCTGACTGTCATGGAGTTAGGGGGCCTTGTCACTTCCGGAGTTGTGTCCCACTGTGGAGGGAATGAATAAAGCAGGTTACCCAGGATAAATGCGGCGACAAGGAATGTGGGCGCATATTCTTCCCATTGCGTGCGGGGATCGTCCGGAAGAATCAGAAAAGTCAAAACAGGGCTGAAAACCAGGAACAGTACGCAGAACCGGTCGTACGGGTGAATGTCTCCCCCTGTATAAAGAGCGAAAATGAGGTATGCGATCGAGAAGTATAAAAATAGTTCGATAACATCCTTCCTTGTATCCGGGATCTTGAAGCCGCGCATAGTATAGGCGACCAAGGGCAGAACCAGCGGAATCCAAAGGGAATGGTTCAGGAAGGAAATCAAGTACTGGAACCCGGTTATGAAACTATACCTTAAGCCGTTATTGACCTTTGCGAAAAAAGTGTTCGGTACCCATTCACCGAAAGCGGCATGCCTCCAGAACAGGAAAATTAAATAAGGGATCAACAGGAGGTCCAGCCAGGCAATAAGGGCGAATCTTGCTTTTGGCGTGCCTTCTTTTGCAACATTGGCAATTTTCCAAAATCCAATCACCACAATAAACAGAATACTCTCAGGACGTGTCAGCAGAAGCAGTAAAAGCGGCAGCCATGAGATCTGAAAGTCTTCAAGGCCCAGAGCTTCATCAACGACTAACCTGATAGTCAGGATGATCAGGTAGACATACAGAGCGTTCTCAAGCCCTGACTGCATCCAGTACAGATATGCCGGCGCTACCGCTACGCCTATAGCTGCAAGTGATCCATAATGGGTATTTTTACGTGCGCACAATCTGAAAAGAAGGTGGAGCTCTATCAAAATCAATGCCCCAAATAACAATCCCAGACATCTACTGGCAAATACCGGGTTGACACCAACTAATTTCGCGAGAGTTATAAGGAGGAGCCATGTGGGATTTGAATACCCCTCTACACGCTCACCCCCCTCATTAAAGACCAGTCCGAACCCATTGGCCAGGTTCTCGGCATATCGAAATGTTATGTAGGCGTCCTCGTTGATTGTGGTGAAGGAAATTATTGAAAGCCCAATGTAAAGGAGGACAATTAAAATCGCCGGAAACCAATTACCTTTAACGTTCACAAAATTTTTCGAAACTCTAGTTCCCATGAAGTTAATGTACTAATGATTTAATAAAGTTTAAAGCAATACCGGGAGCACTTAATTAATTATAGAATCTTAAACGTCAAATCCCGGGTTTGCAAACTTGATATTAGATAAGATTAATACCCTTGACACAAATATAGGTTATTATTGAAATGCATGCTTAACCTGGATAGAGAATTGAAACGAGCCCGAGGGGAGATGCTTGCCGGATCGCTTGATAATGCGCTTGCCATTCTCGATTCACTCCGTGCTGAACTTGAAAAGAAGTCATCGCGTGAATTTTCATCCGAAGAAGAAAAGCTGCACGGGCTTGTAAGGATTCTTAACAACCTCGGTGTTGTACAGAAAAACAGGGGTGCCCTCGACCAGGCCGCGAAGTCCCTGGAACGTGCTCTCGAGATAACAAATAAGATAGAAGCCGATACTACGGGTATGGCAGCCGGGATTCTCTCGAACCTTGGACTCCTTTACTCACGATGCAAGCAGTATACGAAAGGCTTAAAAGCTTTGGATGAAGCGCTGGATCTGGCAATTAAATATCCCGATAAAGTAAGCAGGAACCTTCTCACAAAACTACGGAACAATCGAGCGTTGTTCCATGTAAGATTTGGTGAACCCGATAAAGCCCGTGAGGAGCTTGCCCTTTCGATCAAACCGGTTGATGAATTCGAGGTACCACGCAAGGATGTCGAACGGGAAGCATGGCTGACGGCAAACCTTGCGATGATTCATGCGGAACTTGGCGAGGATGAGTTTTACAATCCACCAAAGCAGGATGAACTCTACAGGCAGGCAAGGTCGATGTTACTGCATTCGGCGGAGCTGTACGGTGAACAAGGTTACAAAAATCACCGATTGAAGCAACTTGTGAATGCCGCTGAAATCGACCTCCGGCTCCACTCACCCCAGGAGGCCAAGCGGCATCTTGCAGAAGCGCATCGAGAGGCTGTAATGCTGAATGATACGGGGCTCCTTTGTGAAATAGCACATGTATATGTTGAACTTGCGCTCCAGCTTCGCAACAGTAAACTGATAGCGGGACGTGTCGAAAACGCCTTAAAGCTTTTCTACCAGATAAGACCGGCAGATCTAACGTTACGCCTGGCCCGGCTGGAAGGGGTGCTTGCACGAGATGGACGAACGGAAGCACTTGAAACTCTACAGGGGTATAAAACTTCACAGAATCTTAAAAATCTTTCACCAATCCAGGCTTCCAATCGAAAGACCGGGAAAACCACCAACTCAACCAATCAATTTTAATCATAATATTTACAAATTTGTCCAGATGAACATGATGTATGCATAACTCACATGTAGTACAATCATATTAGCGAATTTGGCGAATTCTTCACGAGCCAAAGAACTTTGATAAAAGTGATGTTCGAACTTCAAGACATGGGGCAAGGTTCCCTGAACGTAAGATGGAGAGCTCTGGTCGACTCTTATTTAAACCGGGTGCTGGAAATTTCCGGATGCGAATACGCGTGCTTTATGGATCACAATTTCGGTCGTGACCGGTATGTTTTTGCATCGAGGTCCACACCCCTCCCGGATATTAACTGGCATAACATTATCGATGTCCTTACAAATCCTGAAGGAGATTACCCGGAATTCAGAATTATCGACCGCAACATAATCGGGAAAAACCCGGCTTTATACAGTCTCGACGAGCATTTCAATTCCGGCCTTTTCAGCGTTATCTATAAAGTCCCAATTTCGAATGGGGACGGACAGCTTGGGGATGTATGTATATTTGGATCAAAATTACCGGTAGATGGCGACATCCCGCAGGGTATTGAAGGCTTAACTGAGATTACAACACATGCCCTGGCAATTCTCAGGGACGATTATAACGAAGGAAACAGTAAAGTTGTCCACATGGAAGCCCTGCGCGGGTTGCCTGAGGGCCTGTTGATGGCAGACATCACAGGATTGGTTGTCGAATCAAATGAGGCATTTTCACAGCTTACCGGAATCCCGGCAACATCGCTGATCGGCCGCAATCTCAAGAACCAGCCGATTCTTGGAACGGATTGCGATTTCCTTGTCGCCAGGCTTCTGGAAAACGGCCAGCCATTTGAGGTGATTGTGAGTCTGGGCAGGGAGGACCAGGAATCCGGTACTTTGCATGAATCTGGAGAGGAACCCACCGAAGGGAATTTTCTCAGGCTCCGGGGAACAACATACCCGGGCGACAGCAATGAAATGAAAGGGATGCTCCTGCTGGCGGATGATGTGACAAGTGATGTCCTTTCCAGGAGAGAAGCAAATCGCAGGGCGAAACGCCACTCACAGGAGATTAACCTCGCCAGCCGGTTGCAGCAGAATTTTTTCCCGCCAACCTACCAGAAGAAACACATTAGAATAGCGACGCGGTTAATTGCCGCCCGTGAACTCGCAGGGGATTTCTTCGATATTTTCGATCTCGGCCCGAACACAATCGGGATTGTAATAGGCGACGTAGTCGGCAAGGGAATACCATCGAGCCTCATGGCGATGAGCGTACACGGGATGCTGGCGAACCAGGCAGGCCCTCTCACCCCCCCGATGAAGGTACTTGAACGTGTGAATGAAGGCCTGCATCACCAGGTAAAAGGCGAGTACTGGTACGCGACCTGTTTCTACGCGAAAATCCACGTTACCCAGCTTAAGTTGACCTATTCAAGGGCCGGGCACGAACTTCCGCTCTGGTGGCATAAGGACACAAACGAGGTGACATTCATCAAGGGAGAGGGATTACCGCTGGGAATATTCCCGGACAGCCATTACTACACCAACCAGATCGAGCTTCAAGAGGGCGACAAAGTATTGCTTTATACTGACGGGCTTACCGATGCTGTTAACCCGGCAGGAGAACGTTTCGGACACGATCGACTGGTGAGCCTGTTCCAGAAAAATTCATCCCTGAGTTCTAAAAACCTGCTCAGGGTTATCGAAAATGAAATTCTGGAATTCAATTCCGGCAGAGAACTCCTGGACGATATCGCGCTGGCCCTGATTTCGGTTGTTCCCGATAACTGGACCACCCTGACCATCCCGCCATACACATTTACCGAAATTATCGAAAGCCTTCTTGAAGAGTTAAGGCTCAAGGGAGTTGACGAGGATACAGTATTCAAAGCGAGGTTATCCCTCGATGAATGCATCAACAATGCATACAACCACGGACATCACCGCGACCACCGCAGACAGATCACCATCAATTACCTCATAGAATCGGACAAGTGCATAATGAAGGTCCGGGATATGGGCCTTGGGTTCGATTTCGGAATGATTCCCGATCCGACACTCGAAGAGAACCTCCTTCACCCCGACGGACGGGGCGTTTTCCTTACATTGAAGATGATGGATGAAGTCAGCTTTAACGATGTGGGAAACGAAGTTACAATGATCAAGCACCTTCATACATCCGACAGGAAATCAAATTTTTGAACTTCCCCGCACTTCACCACCTCTTAGATAAGGCAATTAATAGCCGTAAAATGTAGAGATTAATTTCTGTATAGTTTAAACTCTTGCCAGAACTTCGTTTCCAGGGAGCCTTAAAACTTTACAGAAGGCCATATAACTATCGAGGAGCAACAAATATGAGATTTTCGATACCGATTTTCACAGTGATTATTTTTTTTACACTGGCTGTTTCCGCTTCAGCATATACCTTCCCTATACCCCCTCAACCGGATTTCCCGGAATCTGAATGGGTTGTGGGAAGTTCATTGAAATATACGGTATCACTTACCCAGGGCGAGAGTGAGTTGAACCTCAACCTTAGAATTGCAATTCTCGGGACAGAAGAAATTAACCGCACAGACCTTTACTGGGTTGAATTTGATGCGACGGACATCACAGGTATACCGGCCGACGAGCAGGACTTTTTCATCCGGACGTACGGGGAGATACCAGACACAATCCGTATGAAGGCCCTGGTACCTTATTACGATCTTCTAACACTCATCACCGATCCATCCAAATTTTACTATGACTGGACCGACCAGGAATTCATCCGAAAATTTATTTTCCAGTACAATCAACAGGTCCCGTACGATGTCCAGCCATCACTGATTGGTGGATTTATCCTGCCCATAGCCGCAAGTGAAATGTTTGGCGACCAACTTCCGGAGGATTTCATCGAGAATCGAAATATCGGACTCCGGACAGTTGAAGATCCTGAGATGTTTCGGACTGAGAATTCCGAAAGCGAGACCACAACCGATGCAGGATCTTACGAGGGCTGGATGTACACCTATACCGATACAATTGTCGGGACCGATATGGGAACCTGTTTCTATTCAGAAGTCATCCCGATTATCCCTTTTGTAACATACATGGGGAACTGGGTCATGGATTCCGTACCTGGATTGCTGGAAATCGAGCTTGTTGAGTTCGAGGCTGATGGGACGGGCAGTGAGATTGTCATGGAGCCTGAAGTGTTTGATATCACATCGTTGATGATGATGGGTTGAGATCGCCCATCCGGTTTGAATAGAGCGATAATGAGGCGAAAAAAAAAATATTTACGTAACAAATGTTAGTTATTTCTGCACACCATGGGGGATTTTTAGTATATAATAAATTTTATTAACAATTTATATTTAAAAAAAAAGTGAATAACTGCCGATATTAATTAAGTCTGAAGATTACCAAATAGACAAGGAGTTCCCCATGGAGATCGTATGTCGAGAAGAAGAAGCCAATGATGTACTGATCGTCGATGTGACAGGTGACCTCGACGCAAGGAGCGCGGGGGATTTGAAACTCACATTGAACGAGAAAATAGAGGGCGGAAAGGTCTGGATATTAGTCAATCTATCCGAGGTGCCCTACATGGACTCGGCGGGACTCGGTGTCCTGGTCAGTGGTTTAAAGAACACGAATCGCCAGAACGGCGATTTGAGAATCTATGGTCTCCAGCCCGATGTAAGGAATATTTTCGAGCTTACACGCCTCAATAAGGTGTTCCAGATTTTCGAGGATGAAGCCAGCGCCCTTGAGAGTTTTTAACCCGTCCGGAATTCATGCTTTAACAATGAATTTAAGTCTGCTGCGCGGTACTTGTAAGGGGATCTGCATAAGCCCCAAGTTCAGTCCATGAATTTACCATTTGTAATGCCTCGGATACCGGATCGTCAGCGTCCTGTATCGCGCCGATTACCGCAACCAAACTTGCCCCGGCCCTATGAACATCCTTCAGGTACTCGTTTGTAATCCCACCGATGGCACACACCGGAACATTATTTTTTCTACCCCACCCTTCCCTGATTGGGACTTCACTGTCGATATGCCCTACAATTTCCGCAAGTCCGGATGTTCCGATTATTGGTGGACCTGTTTTTGTATTCGATTCGTAAATACTTCCCGCAGCGACGTAGGTAGCCCCCTGCCCGATTGCCTGTAATGCATCGGAAAAACTACGGCATGTAACACCGATTATCGAGTCCATACCAAGGATTGCCCTGGCTTCGACAACCGGATAATCATCGAGGCCGAGATGCAGGCCGTCCGCACCGGTCGGACCGACAAGCTCAATATAGTCATTCAGAATTACGGTAAGCCCCGCACCCCTCAGGTTGCTTACAACTTCATCCAGCAAACCCATCAGGGCATCTGTGGGGTATCGTTTTGCCCTGACCTGAACAATTTTTATTCCGGTTTCGGGGAGTTTCAGAGCCCAGTCCAGGACCTTCTCAGGGTCAGTCGGCGGCGTAAAATTGATAATCGGGTATATCCCTCTTGTAACTTTCCTGTTCTCCTGATTCCGGTGGACCATGTCGATATTCATACCGTAAGGATATCATGAATTTCCGGGTTAAGGTATACTTCCAGCGACTGGAAACATGGCTATCTACCTTCTGCATGGGGACTCCAAATCATCGGATCCCCTATTACTCAGACGCCGTCTGGACGCGCTTCTCGATGGAATTGATATCGAGACGAACATGAATTTTCAGAAATTCGACCTGAATGAGTCCGGCACATCGTTCCATGATGTCGCTACAAGCGCCATGACAATACCATTCCTGGGAGGACAGAGAGTGGTTGTCGCGACAGGAGTAAAATCCGTTGAGAAAGGATTCAAGGCTTCAGATGATGAGAAGAAGGCCGCGAAGGCGAGGAGTTCATCGGAATCCATCCTTAGATCGGTAAAGCAGCTCGAGCACCTTCCCGAAGACGCCTTGCTTATACTTGTTGAGGAAAATGACCATCTGGACGGCAGGACCGCTTTTTACAGGGGTTTAAAGAAAGCCAAGTGTAAAATTGAGGCATTCAAGGCGATGTGGTTCGATCCCGCCGGGGGCAATATTAATGAGGCGATAGAATACATCCAGGCCGAAGCCAGCCGCCTTGGGATTCGGCTGGACCATTACACAGCCAGGGCTTTCGCGGAAAGGGTCGGTGCCGATCGAGGTGCGATTGAGAAAGAACTTCAGAAGCTGGCGCTTTACTCCGGTGCGGGTGCGAGTCCGACCGTTGACGATGTTAAAAGTGTAGTAACAGAAAGTTACGAGGCCGGAATTTTTCAACTTGTCGATTACATCGGGTACGGGAACACCGGGAAAGCCCTTAAGGAACTCGACGATTTAATGGATCGCGGCGCTGCCGCGCCTTATATACTTACGATGATCGCAAGGCAGTTACGCATGATTGTCCAGGTTCGCGAAGCGATCGAGGACGGCGCATCACGTAACGACCAGGCCCTTGCCGGACAACTGAAAATCAACCCTTTTGTGGTGAGGAAGATTCTGAAACAAGTCGATATATCCAGGAATATCAACTACAAAAGGATGCTCGAATACCTGATGGAAACCGACGTCAGGTTAAAAAGGGGAACAATGACGAGTAAAGTTCAAGGTAAACTCGCGCTTGAAATACTGATCACCCATCTCGCCGGAGCACGCAGTGTTCCGCGCGGGTTTGAACCGTCCGCACACCCCGGATATCATCATGGAAGAGGATGACGCCGGTGAAACGCCTTAACGTTATAATTTTAGTAATCATACTGGTGCCAATAATTATCTGGTTCGCACTCGGGCCGGGAATGCGATCGTACATTGAAAGAAAATCCGATGAAATAATCCGGGAAGTCAAACGTCGGACCGATGAAAATATATTGATCGGGTCTGTTTCAGGCGATTTCTGGTCGGGGATAAAACTCGAAAGAGTCGTGGTCTATACAGACAAAGATGAACCGTATCTTCCATTAATTTCAACGGACGAGGTAACTGTTAAAATTTCCCTTTCAAATCTTCTTAAGGGGAACGCGAC
>DAOVJF010000489.1 GCA_030673355.1 Planctomycetota bacterium
CGGTCATCAGATTCGCGGCCTGTGTACTATGAGCGCCGTGAGTCTCGATAGCCTCCTGGAAGAAATCCGCAACGAAGTATGGATCGTCGCGCGGAGCACCGTTGCCTGACATTAAAAGATCGGCCCCGTACGCCGATACACCGAACCTTTCGATCAAAACCCTTACCCTCCTGACCGGAATGTCCTCAAGGTCAAATGCCGATTCGTCCAGAATCCCACCTTCGATAGCCAACTCCGGCAGATCAGGCTCGGGAATGTAGCGGTAATCGGATGATGTTTCCTTGTAACGCTGGAGGACAGTTACCCCGCCTTTTTCATCCCAGCCGTATGTTGCCCGGCGTACAGGAATTCCTTTTTTCAGATCAGCGGTCTGGCGTTCGATTTCATGTTCTATACTCCTCTCAACCACCCTGAAGCTGTTTAGATTTTTTATTTCCACCCTTGTGCCAAGTTCTTCCGTATCCGATGGATGAACCGACACGTTAATCTCGCAACGGAAACTCCCTTCCTCCATGTTGGCGTCTGAAATCCCAAGGAACCTCAAGAGCCTTCGAAGTTCTTTCAGGAATCTAACAGCCTTCTCAGCGGAATGAATTTCGGGTCTGGTAACAATTTCAAGGAGCGGGATCCCGGCACGGTTATAATCTATCAGGCTTCCCGATTTCCTGTCATGAATCAGTTTTCCACTGTCCTCTTCCAGGTGGACCCGTTCGATCGAGATACCCCCGCGAAGTTTATCGTGCTTATCCAGAAGCTCAAGGTTCCCTTCAGTTCCAATTGGAAAATGCCGCATGGTGATCTGGTAGCCCTTCGGGAGGTCGGGGTAGTGATAATGCTTTCTCGCGAATTGTGCAACAGGCGGGATGTTACATTTGAAAGCACGGGCAGCCATGAGCCCAAGGATCAGCGCCCGCCGGTTGACTCCTGGCAGGCTTCCCGGCAATCCAATACAAACCGGGCACAAATGCGTGTTCGGCTGGTCACCGAATGTTGTCGAACACGAACAGAACATTTTCGACTCGGTGTCCAGTTGAGTGTGGACCTCGATCCCAATTGTCGGTATGTACTCATTACTCATAGCATCACGATTCCAAATATAAACTACTCAATAAACCTGTAGGCCTTGTATTGCTCCTGAGTCCCGACGGAAACCCAGGGCCATGTCTCTACGGACGCCTCAGTAAAAAACCTTTCGACAAAATCATTGTCGAGGTTGTTGATTACATTCTCACCTACCCAGATCTCGTTATCCCCGGCCAGGAGATGCAGGGTTTTCGCTATATGCATTGGAGGACCAAGCGGTACAAGAGTGCTCATACCCTGCCGGCCAACCGAGGCAATATGGATTTGTCCCTGGTCGATCCCGATCGAACACCTCAACCCCGGATTCAGAGTTTGCCCGATAAAACGGTCGGCGATATGGTCTATGAAATTTGTCATGTACAGGGCCGCCTGTATTCCAGCTTTCGCGCCGGATGATGCCTCCCGCTTCTCATAGCCGAACAACGCCGTTATCTCATCACCGGTCGATGTTATCAGCGATCCGGTGAAGTCTGTAATGATTTTCATAACAGTCGGTACCACGGTATTCAAGAGTAACGCGGCGTTGGGATTGTCTTTTCCTGTTTTTGTAAGATTGGAAAACCTGACCAGGTCGAAACAGAGAATGGTCGAGTAATACTCGTTGACCTCGCCGGCAAGGAGGTTTCGTGGGAAAGGATTCAACGTTCCCTGTTCGATTTTCTTCATGCGCTTGTGTGCCGAGCGATGGTTAGCCAGCATATCGTCACGCAGTATGTCAAAGTAATCCTGCATCTCAATGGTATCCCTGTCGGGATTATTAGCTATGCTCCCTTTCAAACGCCCGGGCAGCCTGGAAAAGCTTTGATTCGGCGAACGCGGGAGCCGTGATGTGCAGGCCAATCGGAAGCGTCTTTACGGGCTTCCTGAAACAGTTTTTCTCTCTGGATTTGGCCAGTTTTGTAGAATTATCATCATCCAGGTCGGTCCAGCCGCCGTTTATCGAAATCCCGGGAACCCCGGCCATCGACTGCAGCAAAACAAAACGGTCGGCTTTGTACATATCCATCGGATCATCCAGAGCCCAGCCGAGCTTAAATGGCGGTGTAGGTGATGTTGGATTGATAATCACATCACAATCCTGCCAGAGTTCACCCAGTTCAGCACAAACCCGTGTCCTGACTTTCTGAGCGCGGAGGTAATGGGATTCGTAATACCCGGCGGAAAGGGCAAAGGTGCCGATCAATATTCTGCGTGTGACTTCCGACCCGAATCCCTGGCTCCGATTTTTTCTGTAATAGTCAGGAAGGTCCGAGGCTGTATTTTCATCGACATCCCTGCAATCACCGGCGAAATCAACGCTTGGACCGTACCGTATCCCGTCGTAACGCGCCAGGTTGCTCGAAGCTTCGGACAGCGCAATTATGTAATAGGCCGCGAGAAGCAGATCGAAGGATTCAATTTTCACTTCCCTTACTTCCTTCGCGTGACCCTTAAACCATTCCACATTCTGATCGAATACCGTTTTGACCCTGTCGTCCACCCAGTCCGCGTAACCGGCATCCAGAACTCCGATAGTCATTCCCTC
>DAOVJF010000003.1 GCA_030673355.1 Planctomycetota bacterium
ATACGATAAGTGCGTCCGGGTTGATTTTGTACAGACGCTTGGATTGAGTCCACATTACATTGAGATTACCCTATCAGACCTTGATCTTTATGCAAGTTGTGATCCCACCGATGATGTAATTATCGGTCTTGCGATTGGCGAAGTTGATACGGGCGGCGTGACTCATTACACGGAATGTTTCCGGGGACTCGTTACTGAACGGGATTTTATTTCGAATAAAAATGGCGCCCATCATGTTCGGATAAGAGTCGAGGATTTTTCAGTTTCGCTCGATGCACCCAGGCAGGAAGCGCTCGGCAGGACGTGGCACCCAAGGCTCAGGCGTGAGGTTTTCAGGAATGGAGTGATTATCGCCGACGATTACCGTGAGATAAGGTCGATGAATTTATATGGCGATGTGGACTTTGATGACATTATCGAACTTCACTTCGCTAATGAATTTCCACGGGCACACCAGGTTATAAGGGATTGTTTCGATCTGGCGGGAAGCCAGTACCTGTCGAAGCTGGTTATCGACTGCCTTGATTTCCCGGTTCTGTACATGGATGGGAGGGGAAAAACTCCGGGGGATGTGATCAGGGAGATTGCGTCGCTCACGGGCGCGAGCGTGTATGCGGAAGGGACAACCCTGATTATCAGTGAGAACGGATTTCCGGATGAGTTCAAAACAGCGTGGGTTTACGATGCTTTGACGGTACTCGATGAAAGCGAGAGGAATCGGAGCGAAAATAATTACTCTGCCGTCCAGATATTCGGGCACAGCGAGACGAGCCGGCTTCCGACGAGGTCAATTTATATCCCACCAACGGATTTCATGCATCCGGGATGGATTCGTGTCCTTGACGAGGAAGGCACACTGGAACCATCGGAGCCCGTTCGAACCGATGAAATTCCCCAGCCGGCGGAGCTTGTTTTCCAGCTCGATGGGGAATTGTACGAACCTTCGACCATTACAGTTGTCGGCGGGGAACTGGCATCGCGCCCCACGCTTGAAACCATCGAGGGCAAGCATGTAATTAACGTAACGGTTTTAATCGAGTGGATGGTCGAGGACAAGGCCGGAGAATGCCCATATATAGAGGATGAAGATGGGAACAAGCTGTTCAGGATTCTCGGGCGGGTTTTCGACGCGATCCCGAATTCGGAAGGTGTGCATATCCCGATCGCGCATGCATCGGTATGCCGCGAGCGCCTTGATGGCGACGAACAGGGTGAAATTTTCGATGTAAGCGCGGATGAAAATGGAGCGTACGTGTTCGAGATTGTACCCATGGGGATTTACAGGATTATCGCTGACGCTCCAGGCTATATCGATAATTTCTCAGATGACGACCCTGATAACGATGAAATAAGGGATCTCCACCAGGAACTTATTGAATATGAAGAGGAGATTGAGGCCGGAAGGTTTGAGAAACAGGGTACCGATTACCATGTCATAGTCTGGGCAAGGCCGAAGATTTCGGCGGGTCCATTGGCGGATTTGATCGTAAGCCAGGTGCTTCTCGAGGTCCGTGATTCAGGCACCAAGACCGGTGAACCGCTCGTTTACGGACCACCGGTACGTGATGAAAGGATTACTACCGAAGTCATGGCAAGAAGAATCGGACAGATTTTACTTGCCGGTTCGGACCAGGAATCGCCGTCGGTAAAGTTAAGGCTTCCATTGAATCGATGGTTGAGAGCGGGGGACGGAGTCCGTATAACAGGTGACATCCTGGATCTCAACCTGCCCGCAAGCAGGGAATTCCAGGTAACGGGTGTGAGGAAAATATTCGAACCGGAGACAGGAAAGTCATGGGATATTGTCTCAAGCGCCCCGGACAAAACCGGGGCTTTATTTACAAAGAGATTAGGTGACGATCCGCTGGACACTCGTGTCGGCACTGTGATCGCTGTTTACCGTAACGAGCTTGGCGGACGGGTGTACGATGTATCCGCTTCAGGGACGACCCTGTTTGGTTTAAAGCCTTACCCGCTTCTTGGAGAAGTTATGGTTGGCGAAACGGTTCAGATCGCTCGTGCAACGAAAGGTGCGATGAGTTATCTGATCGTCGCGAGGACAACCGAAGTTTTTCCTGAAGAGAGAATCTGTTATGTCTGAACCCAAAATTAAAAACTCCGGTGAAATCCCTCTTCATAATACTAGCGCGATAGGACTCCAGCCGGAAACAGGTGGGATAGGGCTGTATAAACCCGGCGATGATGGATGGATTGTCGGGATCCGGTTGAATGTCGATCTAGGGCATTTTCGCAAACAGGGTTCAACCACCGGGTTTATGACACTCAACAAGCTGGAGCTGGTCATTCCAGGAGAGAACGGGATGTATACCGGCAGGATCGAAGGCTGGGACCATTACAAGACCTATGGTTACACGGAATTATACAAGCCTGTCGTATGCCAGTTGCTGCCCGATCACCCGGAATGGACGACATTTGCCTGGCTGGACGCTCCGGGTGTTGACGACCCGTATTTTTATTTCGGCTGGGGACTTCGTAACGACTTGATGCCGCCGAATGGTTATCGCAGAAGATCTAATGTTGCATACATGGGTGTGAACTTCCCGATCAAGGACGGTATTCGTCCATCGTTTACAGAAATCCCTCCCGAGGACTGGCTGAAAGAGCATATGATAGATTCCGCTCCAGCGGGTACCTGGGAATTAAAGGCCGATGTGTCGGGGTTTATAGTCGACGAGGAAGTGATGCGAGAAACAACTGCGGTATTTCGCATATGGAAGGGTCATTCAAGGTTTATTATTGGCGAGCTGGATTTCGTAAAACACGGTGATATATGGGTTGGTGAATCCGATCAGGATTTATCCGGCGTGTTTTGGGGATCGGGTCAGGACCCGGGACTTCTTAAGATTCTGTCAGGACCTGCGAAAAATAGGGAATTCAGGATAGTTGGCAGTTTTTATTCTGGCGAGAATCCACCGCCGGGGTTTCCACCAAATACCTGGTGTCTGAAAATTCATTTCGATGACGGCTATCCATCGAGTTTCGGTGTGACGGCTGGTACGGAGTACCGGTTGACAAGTCCGTTTATCAAGCGGGTTTTGAAATTGGTTGAATATAAAGAAACGTTTGGACCGGGAGTGTACCCGTCGCAGAACCTTTATTGGGAGTTTATACCGATCTTGTAGATTGCGAGGTTGTCATGAGAAAAGGACCGTACCTTATATTATACAACAGGACAAATACCGAACGGATTACAGCTCTTGATTTCGGGACCCTTCGACCGAATGTTACAAGCCGGGAAATCGAGGTCTGGGTCTGGAACAAGAAGGATTTCGACGATGCCCCTACTGCGATCGATGTCAGGGTCGGTGTTCTGGCCGCGAATGGCATTGCCGGTGATATTGTTGCCGGCAGGTATATTGAAGTTCGTTCACAAGGCATACAAGATCCAGACGGCAGGATATTATTTGATGATTTTGAAAGCAGTTTCATCGGAATTGGCGGGGAATTGACCGAATCCGGAGCGTATCATTCGATTGGGGATATCCCGACTAATTGCGCGAGGCGTCTTGTTTTCAGGGTCAATCCACCGGAGAGTTTTTCGCATACCGGAATTCCGAGGTTTCATCTCCGGATCGGATGTTTTTCCGAAGATGTGAAATGGTTGTATGTAAAAGATTAAGGTGTCCCCATAAACTCTATTTGTATTGGATGGTGAAAATACATGGCTGATCAGCTTTTTGATTACATAACAACGATAGCCGATAGTCCTAATTCCGCACTGATAATCTGCCTGGCAATGATTGTCGTGCTTGCCTGGGGATGGTGGCGGCGTGAGCAGGGACATGTAACCCGTTACGATACACTTCGCTCGGAATGGATCACGAGAGAGAACGCTTACCTTGAAAGCCTTGTTGAACGTGATAACGATGTCATTGCACTTGGAAGGGAAACATTTTCGGTGCTGCAGGATGTCGCTATGGCACTTGCGGGCATGGAACGCACACTGGATAGTGTGGATACGATGGTGCATATGGTTGTAAACAGTAAACTGCACGGGGAGGATCGGGATGAAAAATCTTAAAATGAATCCAAAAAAGTTGCTTGGACTTACGAGGGCCTGGAGCGCGTATATCCGTATGCTCGTCCATGCCATTATCCAGAGACAGTCGAACATATCCGGCCTGGTTGAGTGAAGGAAGTAATTTTGGATATATCAATATTTAATTAGATAGCGACCGAGGTTATATCTATCCAAGCAGGCTAAGTAACCCTTGAACTAAATTGGAGCAAACCTTGTCTTAATATCAGAGGTTAAAAACCTTGGAATTGCTTTTTGTTCTAGTAAAGCAGTGTATTTAGGATTATAATAATAAATATCGCATCCTTGACCGGATCACCACAGATTCATGATGTTCCTAATATAATCCAATTCACATCTTGTTAATTAAGGAAAATGGAAAGAATATTACCTGATTTCGAAGACCCACCGGTAGTTGAAGTGGCTCTCTCTGTCCAATTTGAGAAATTAACCGGACTGAGATCTCAGCACATTGGCTTATTATGGTCAGAATATAGGCACGACTATCCAGAAATTGAGGAACAACAACCTATTGATCCAATTATTGAAACTTTCCCAAGTTTTGGTCAACCAACCCCAAAGTTCAGGTTGGAATTTCAGAAAATACCCGGTTTACCAAGAATTTGGTTTTTAAATTCTCAGCAAAGCAGATTAATCCAAATTCAGAATGATCGATTTGTATATAACTGGCGTAAAGTTAGAAAAGAAGAAACTTATCCACATTTTCATGACGTCAAAGAATGTTTTATTGAGTCATATAATAAATTTAATAAGTTTATAGATAGCTATAAAATAGAAGGCCTTTTGCTGAATCAGTGCGAAGTTACATATGTAAACATAATTCCTACAGACGGTAAGGTTAAATCTTACAGTGATCTTGATAAAGTCCTTACAGTTTTCCATAAGGAATATTCCGAGGATTTCCCGCTGGATCTTGAATATGCTCAGATTACGATGCGGCACATAATTAAAGACAAATCAGACTTAGCAATTGGTCGGTTGCACATATCATTGGATCCAGTTGTGGGCCCAGAAAATGAAACAGCGTTATTGTTAAAATTAATAGCCCGAGGAAAACCTGAAGAACCGGACTTAGGAAGTGCACTTAAATTCTTTGACCTTGGCAATGAAATGATAGTAACCTGCTTCACGTCAATTACCACTAAATCAATGCATGATGTATGGAGGAGAAAATGACTTCAGGAGCGATTCCATACACACCTTACTACCCACGGGATTTAATTGATAAAGAATACCAGGCATTTGATATTTCAACCATGCCAAGAATGCCAAATCTTACTGAGAGAGTCGAAATCATCAATAACACAGAGGTAGAAGACATAATCAAGATAATCCCAGATAAGACCAACCTTGGTTGGATTGGGTCTGCAATTGAAAGGCTAAATTACTTGACAAATTTACCTGACAATTGGTGTTCCCCAAATGCTTTACCGATTAATCGGAAGATAGCTATTGGGCTCCTAGAGCTTATTTCCATGATCATTACTAGTGAAATGCCAGAGCCGTTTATTGGGCCAATGGAAAATGGCTCACTTCAAATTTCATGGCATACCAATGGGGTTGATCTCGAGATAGAATTCCAAACTCCTGAGATTATCTCGGTATATTACGAAAAGGATGCGGATTTTGAAGAATGGGAAACAACAGTCCTCAATGATTTGGATAGATTAAAGAGTAAAATCGACCAGCTCTCTTAAAGGAGAATTAGTGGAGGGCATGGCAGAGGATCCAAAAGAGCTTAATCCTGAAATCCCAGAAAGCGCAACAATATGGCGGTTAATCCTTAAAGATTGGGTTCATAAAGATACTAATCCCGACCAGAATAGGTATAGACCAGCATCAATGGCTTTTAAGCCTAAGTCTGGTTGCGTATCAGTTTGTATAGCAGATGAGATACTAGCAGATGGATTATCACCAGCTGAATTTCTTATTAAAGTAAAGGATTATTTTCCAAACCGTGGTATTGCAGCCTTGACTGTTAAACAAGTTAAGGCTATGGGGATAGATATAATCCGTACCCATTCTGATATTATTCCAGCCCACGCCGACATTGTTGTACCAAAGTCTAAAAAGATTTGGAGTGATCTTGCCAAAGCATCGGTTTGGGTTGTCGCACCACCTGGTTACGAAACAAAAATCGTTATTGGCTCTTAAATCTCTTTCATTCCTCTATTGGCAATTCCTACTCACTCGCGCCAGGTATATCTTCGTTTTCTTCTTGTTCCGGTCGATGTTGGTGTGTGCCTCGGGGTAGATCCTGTACCGGCTACCCGTACCGGCTTGACAGGTTTATGCATGAAATCAAGCCCTGAATAAAACCGGTCGCCCGGATACCAGGTAATTTTCTTCAGCCCCTGGAGAAGCGCGGCGAATACAAGCCCGCCCAGAAACCCTCCGATGTGTGCCATGAATGCGATATTGCTTCCGCGTTCGGCGAAACCACCGAAAAGCTGGAGCAGGAACCAGAGCCCGAGATATATGATCGCGGGAATAGAGGTAGTGCGGTAATAGAACCTCCAGCCCATAAGTGTTCGGATTGAACTCCTCGGGAACATATAGATATATGCTCCCATCACACCCGCGATCGCGCCGGACGCCCCAACTGCCGGAATAGTCGAATCGTGCTGGAACATTACATGCATTATTCCGGCGATGAGGCCGCAGACGATGTAAAAAATCGGGAACATGAATTTTCCGAGACGGTCCTCGACATTGTCGCCGAACAGCCACAGGAACCACATGTTGCCGATGAGATGAAACCATCCGCCGTGCAGGAACATGGAGGAGAAAAGCGTAATGAGTGGTGGCGCAAAGGTTTTAATTTCAACCCCGGCATTTGTCATATGTTCACTGATAACCGACCCATACTGAAGGGTGCTGTCATCGTATGTAAAAAACCTTGCGGGGATGGCGCCGTAGGAGAAAATTGTCCGGATAAAGTGTTCGAGTCCGGCAGTGTACGACAGGACGAAAACAACAACGTTGGCGATAACCAGGATTATGATCCAGATCGGCGGTGAGAAGGTTTTGGTATCGTCAGCGTACGGTAGCATTGTGATTCCAAACTGCGGTTATGGATTTATTACCGTCTTATTTCCCGAAAATGAGCTTATTCAAAGCGTACCGCGACCTGGGTGAAGTACCAGTTTCCGTCTATTTCCTCGAATGACAACCGGTATTTAAGGTCGGGGAAAATATAGAGATGCTTCCAGCCTTCACCCTGATCCACGACCGCGCATTCAAGTTCCCCATGTTCCCATAATGCCATCGTGGCTTCATCGAATAAATCGTCCCGTTCGATTTCCAGAAAGTGAGTAATATCTACTTCATCAATCCCGGTAAATATACCCTCATCCCCCCACAGCAGGTCCTTGAAGTTCGATTCATGAGAGGTAATCCCATCTTCCGTAATGCAGGTAAATTCCCTGATGGATGTGTCGCGCATCAGATCTGAAAATGTACCTGTGGGTATTATCCGCCCCGCGACTTCAAGCCCGAGGTCTTCGTGAAGAAGCGACCCGATCGCGTCCGGATCGTTGTTTCGAACCGCGACATCAAGCACCTCGACAGCGTCCTCGAACGATTCTGTACCTCCAGCCCAGGCGGGAAGAGCGAGAAACAGAGCTATCAGAGCGTACACAAGGATTGGCATGAGCCGGTAAATTATATTTTGATTGCTTATTCTAAACATTGACAATTATTACCCGGAAAAAAAGGTCACTAGTTTGTAAATCCCAAAACCAATCAAGACAATAACCAGGGTACTGCATCCGATCTGTCCGAGGCATCCCTCGACACATCCCGATACAGCCTGTCCGAGCGCCCCTATACATCCGACCGGGTCGACGCATCCCGCGCACCCGGCGGCCATGCACCAGTCGAACCCGGTGTGCTGCTCGGACTTGTCCCCCGGTTCGAGGTCCTCGGGGATGAATTTGTTTTCACTTTCACTCATCGACTCGTCGGGATTGATTCATTTCATCCCGAAGCCAGATTATACAGATATTTACCCTTCGCAGGCTATCATGGAGCCCCGAAAATTAGACGGATGAACGATCCAAAAGATGCGGCTTATTGAGAAACAACCTGGCTGGAGAATACCAGAAACCCGGAAAACCATTTCAGCGGGTATTTTAAAGAAATGCCACGACTGTATAAAATGGTTTTCCGGGTTACATGACCCAATGAATATGTTACTTAATACCTAGCCCGATCCCTCATCCTTGATCAGCCAGATTTTATCGCCGGGGCGGGCTTTTTCGGGTGTTTTGAACGCAACCTTCTCGCCTGCATTTCCAACCTCCACCGGCTCCTCGGCATCGTTTCTTATACCCTCTACGGTCATCACGAACTCGGTGGTAGCCCCCTTGACCTCGATTTTATCCCCGTTTGAGATTTCCCCTGAAAGTTCAATAACAGCCACCATGGGTTTGCCGTAATAATGGGTAACCTCCCCGACAGGTTCTGTCGCATCGCATCCACAAGAGCTGCACATTGTTAACTTCCTCCTCTGGGTTTGATATTAATTAGTTTACCACATGGTAAGAAAAATGTGTACAGGCATTTTTTAAATTCAAGAGTTGTTGAGTGTGGTGTTATATCGCACGAAAAAAGCTGCCGATCCCCATTTTTTTAAACAGAGGTTCTGCTGAAATTCAAGATCAGGATTCATGGTCCTTTCTAAAAAAACCAAATAAAACTGGCTTACAGATGTCAGGTTTTGCTCTTCCCGTACGTTGTATTGTTAAACACTGGATAAGGTGAATAATGTCCGGGAATAAAAACCAACTCCTTAAGACGCGTGCTGAAGGGTACCTGAAAACCGCGCTCGCGAATCCATCGGCTGAATTTCACGACGGGCAATGGGAGGCTATCGAAGCCCTTTGTATCGATCGCGACCGGGTACTGGTGGTGCAGCGTACGGGATGGGGCAAAAGCATGGTTTTTTTTATCGCGACCAAATTGCTCCGTGAATCGGGTAAAGGGCTGACAATCCTTATTTCACCCCTGCTTTCATTGATGCGGAACCAGATAGGATCCGATGCCGCTGTAAATATAGGCCTTCGAACCGGTTCGATCACCTCGGAGAATAAACCGGATTGGGATAAAGTGATCGCGAGGCTCGGCGCGGGCGATATCGATTTGCTGCTTTTGTCGCCGGAGCGGTTGGGAAACGTGGATTTCCGGGAGAATGTCCTGCTCCCAATGATCGAAAATATAGGGCTGTTCGTTGTGGATGAAGCTCACTGTATATCGGACTGGGGTCATGATTTCCGTCCGGATTACCTGCGTATTACCAGGATTATTAACCTCCTCCCGCCGAACTCGCCGGTCCTTGCGCTTACCGCTACCGCGAATGACCGTGTAGTGGAAGATATTGTCAACCAGTTTGGCGATAATCTTGTCGTGATGCGGGGTCCGCTTATCAGGCACAGCCTGTCCCTTCAAAATATCGAGCTGCAGTACAAGAGCGAACGGATGGCGTGGCTGGCTGATAAACTTCCGAAAATTGATGGGTGCGGGATAATTTACACTCTGACCAAGCGCGACTCGGAACGCCTGGCAGAATGGTTGAGAATCAACGGGATTAACGCCCAGGCATATCATTCCGACCTGAGAGATATCCGTCCTGAACTCGAGCATAAGCTGTTGAATAATCAAATCAAGGTCCTCGTGGCCACTGTCGCGCTGGGGATGGGATTTGACAAGCCCGACCTGGGCTTCGTGATCCACTTCCAGCGTCCGGGCTCGGTCGTTCATTATTACCAGCAGGTCGGGCGTGCCGGACGCCAGATCGAAAACGCCTTTGGAATCCTGCTGAGCGGCAATGAGGATGACGAGATTACCGATTATTTCATCCGGTCGGCATTCCCGCCAGAGGAACATGTACGCCAAATCCTCAGCGCGTTGGAGGCTTCGGAGGAGGGTCTGAATTACAGGGAATTAAGCAGGTGTGTGAACCTTAATTATTCACAATTTGAAAAGGTGCTTAGAATCCTTTCGGTCCAGGCGAACGCGCCGGTTATTTATCGCGATAAACGATGGCACCGGACGGTAAACCCGTATGAGATCGATGTGGAAATGGTCAGGGGAATCACCGAGCATCGACGTCGGGAACAGAAAACAATGCTCGAGTACATTAAAACCGACCGATGCTTGATGCAGTTTCTTGCCGAAGAACTTAACGATCCATACGCCGAGCCGTGCGGAAGGTGTGCCAGTTGTCTCGGGAAACCCCTTCTGGATATTTCTTACCCTGAAGAGCTGGTCAGGAAAGCGATTGAGTTTTTAAAAAATTCTGATACCACGATTGAGCCGAGAAAGAAATTACCCAATTTTAAAAACATAAACAAAAATCTGCTTGCACAAGAAGGACGCGCGCTGTGCGTGTGGGGGGATCCGGGATGGGGTAAAATGTTACGGAACGGCAAGAAATCAGGTTTCATACCGGATGCGCTTGTAAACGGGGTCGCGGAAATGATTCATAAAAGATGGAAACCCGATCCGTTTCCATCCTGGATCGCCTGTGTGCCGTCACTGAATAACCCGGAACTGGTGCCGAATTTCGCAGAGAGGCTTTCGAAAAAGCTTGGTATTCCATATAGGGACTGTATCAGAAAAGTCCGGGAAACCCAGCCTCAGAAGCACATGCAAAACAGCCACCAGCAGTACCGGAATATAAAAAATGCGTTTAAACTGGAATACCGTCCCGATGAATTTTACTCTCCGGTACTTCTCGTTGACGATTTGATAGACTCAAGATGGACAATGACTTTCATCACCGCATTGCTTAAAACCAAGGGTTCGGGTATTGTCTACCCAATGGCTGTTTCGGTATCGACGCCGTCGTACTATTCACCGGATAAAAATGTTCAATAACGATCAACATTTGAGTATCGAAACCAGTATTACGCTTCTGCTCTGTTCCAACCTGGTCGGTAACGGAACTGACGCGAAACCACTTGGCCCATCCGAATTCGGCTGGCTTCTTCAATATTTAAAAGAGTCCGGACACGTTCTCAGTGACCTGGTCGCGGATGGAAATGAAGAATTAATAAACAAACTTCAGCACAGGAATATTGACCCGACCAGGCTTGGCGCACTTCTCGATCGTGGCGCCTCAATCGCGGTAGCACTCGAAAATCTCACCAATTCCGGTATCTGGGTACTCAGTCGACTTGATGGGACATACCCGTCGCGGCTGAACGAACGCCTTGGCAATACCGCTCCAACATTGTTATACGGGGTGGGAGATAAAGAAATGCTTTCATCCGGTGGACTGACGATTGTCGGTTCCCGCGATGTCGATGAGGCCGGGGTTGAATTTACAAGGCTTGCCGCGTCATTATGCGCCGGTGATGATATTACCGTGATTTCGGGGGGCGCGCGTGGAGTGGACCAGGTTTCCATGCAGAGTGCATCGGCGGATGGCGGTAAGGTGATAGGAGTTCTAGCGTCGAACCTTGCCGGAGCCGCGGTAAAGCGTGAAACCCGGGTGGGAATTACGGAGAGCAGGCTGTGCCTCGTTTCACCCTGGAATCCGAATGCCGGATTCAATATTGGGAATGCCATGGGTCGGAACAAGCATATGTACGCTCTGGGTGACTGGGCTTTGGTTGTAAGTTCCGATTTAAATAAGGGAGGGACGTGGTCGGGGGCAACTGAATGTCTAAGGTCCGGGTTTGGAGTTCCGGTATTTGTGCGGATCGATGATGATATCCCGGCTGGTAACAGGGAGTTGATAGCGAAAGGGGGAATTCCAGTCGGCATTGATGAGTTGAAATCAACATCTTCATTGCGTGAATTAATTGACGATAAATCAAGGGAATCGGAACCTCAGAAATCGGAAGTTAAACCCGGGGGTAAGGACGAGCAGATGAAGATGTTCAATTCCTGATTTAATCAGAATGAAAGGCCGACAATTATTCATCCTGTTCCACAAGAACCATCGCGTCCGGACCGTCACCGGTCTGTAACTCTGCCAGGACCTCACCCGTAAGGGATTCGAGAAGGTAAAGTATATCGGTATTGAAATTAGTGGCGAGGATTAATCCCGGCAGTGCTACTATCGAAGACGCGTAGCTGAGTGAGATTCCATAGGTCGGCAAATTAAAATTCTCAAGAACCTCACCCGTTTTCAAATCCACTCGAATAATACTGCTGTCCAATCCATTTTCAAGGAACAGGATATCATCCGCTCCAATTTCACCACCGAAGGGGGAGCCGTCAACTTCAATTACCTGGAAAATTTCACCTGAATTCAGGTCGATGCTTTCGACGATCCCATTCCCTGTAAAACCTTCTTCAATTGTATGATCTCCAGCGGACATTACGATCAGACGGTCGGGAAATCTCGGGCTGTGAATTACCTGCGTTGTGTCGCGACCGGAAAGTTCGATAACACTGGAAATTTCACCCGCTGGAAGTGCGATCTCGATCACAATACCCTGTCCGCCCGCTTCATGCATGGAGTTCAGATTCGAGCATGCTGCAAACGCCCTGTTACCCACAACAACAATCCCGCCGGGCCTGGCATATGTTGGATCGGGAGTATCGCCCGGGAGATCGCCGGTATCGGGAAGGTTTATTGATTTAAGAATGCGATTTTCAGGTGATGCGCCAGGATCGAGATCGACCAGCAACACTTCGTTTGAAATGTAACACGTAACAAGAGCCGTTGAATCGGTAACGAACGCCATGAATTTTGGATTTGTCCCGGCCCCTGTACTTATCTCGTGAATTGTTGTCAATGCGGAAGGATCGACCACCTGGATCGAGTTGGAGAGCGAGTTAACTATGTAACAGAGACCATCACGCACAACCATATGGCTCGGCGCAATCCCGGTCTGCAGGACATCCTGGGTTACACTCCATACCCCGTTCGTACGTTCAACATGGGTAACATTTTCTGAAAGCCCGTTGGCGATAAAAATTTTATAATCCCGACCGTCATCATCAGCGGAAACCGGCGGTTGCGCGTTAGTATCGGCAGCGGGTGGAAATATTCCAGAACCTTTCCCGACCGTACATCCGTTGATTAAAAGAATTAGGAGAATTAAAAGAATTTGTAACCTGTGGCGGGATCCCATCATTCAGAATTCCCCCTTTACCGTCAGGAAATATGCCCGGCCCGGAAGCGGGAAACCTCTGACATCGGTCAAATGATTATCAAGGAGATTCTTAATCTCAAACATCAATGAAGTTCCGGAATTGAAGTCGTATCCAAGCCCGATTCCCATCGACTCATCGGGCGCGAGGAACCTTGTCCCCGATGGCGTCACCGGTATCACCCCTCGCCGTTCCCAGTTACAGAAAGCCTCCCAGTTATTCCGATGCCACCTTAACTCGGTGAAAATTTCACTCGATGGTTGCCCGACCAGCGGCATCCCGGCATGGGTCGGATCGCCCGATATATCGACAGCCCTGGTTCGCGTGTAACTTGCCCGCAGTTCAAGTTCGCGATTAATCACCCAATCGGTCGAAAATTCAAACCCGCTCGACCTCACACGCCCGATATTAAACGGTTTCCACCTGAACCCGGATATCAACAGGTAATCGATCAAATCCCTGGTCTGGAGATTAAAATAGACAGCCTCGAATCTGATCCGATTTTCAGTATGTGTAATACCGATATCGAAACCGAGCGTCCTTTCATTGACAAGATCCGGATTACCGATCACGAACCCTTCGTTCCGGTACAGTTCCTCGAATGACGGTGAACGGAAATCCAATCCGAAATTCGTGCGGGCTGTCCATGAATCGGAGATCGGATATTTCAGGCCAATTTCAGGGCTTAGAATTGTATCTCCATCAACCCGATCGCACCGGACAGCTCCTGATATTACCCCGTTTGATGGAAGGTAGAATTCATCCCGAACCCAAGCCGCGAATGTACCCCTTGAAGAGTTCTCATATTCAGTCCCATCCACCGATTCCTGTGCGATCGAAAACCCGCATGTCAGAATATCGCTTCCGGCAAAACCCGCGCCTGTCAGTTTTGCTGTCGATTCGTAGCGGTTATGAATCCATGATGTCGCGAGGGGTACTCCGGTCGACTCCCCGAATTCATCCAGAAAATGACGCGACTGCCGTAACCACGCGAATGTCGCATCCATGTTCCAGTCACCGAAACCCGGATCGAAATATGTAGTCTGGAAAAATGTACGGGTATCGGCCTGTGACGCGTGGCGGCTCGGGAATGTCGTTATTCCCGGAATACCTTTCCGGCTCCTGTACCATTCCGTCGATATCCCAAGCGTCCTTCTATCGCCCAGGTTCCAGGTATGTCCGTATCGTGTTTCTATCGCTGTAAATTCATTGTTGACACGGGTGTCGGTAAAATCGTCGCCTGTATCAAAAAAAGTTCCATTGTCATTAAGGAAATCGAAATCCCCACGCGAACCGGCCAGTTCGAAATGAAAAAGATCGTTTGAATCCCGCCATGTGAATCCTGAAATTATTGTTCCGAAACTGCCGGTGGATATTCGTCCGGTTATTTGCGTTCCGTCCCGTTCATCAATCGAAAGGCTTGTCAACCGGACTATCCCTCCGACCGCGCCACCGCCATGGAACGCTCCCTCTCCTCCCCTGATAATTTCAATTCTCTCGAGGGAGTCGAGCGGTATGTCGCTAAGGTCTACCGAACCGCCTGCCGGATTTAAAGGAACGCCATCGAGTGTAACCAGGACATTCTCGCTTCCCAGACCGCGAATGGAAATTGTCGAGAGTGCCCCGAGTCCGCCAAACGACCTGACAGACACCCCCGGGACAGAATCGAGTACTTCGGGAAGTGTGATCGACCGCCTGCTCAATTCCTGCGGATCGAGAACTGTTGCGAAAGCTGTCGGACGGTCGATGATTTCATCGGTTTCAAGATAAGTACCCTCTATATAAATAACGCCGAGGTCGATAATGTCATTGGATTCTTCAGACTGAGCATCATCATTCTCTGCTGTCTCAGTTTGATCAGGGGGGTTGTCCGAATTATCCCCATCCTGGTCCTGTGCAAAAACTTCCGCACCTGCAAATACAAGCAGGAAAAGAAAGATCAATATGATATTTCCAATCAGTTTCATTTGACCACTCAGGTTCACTGAACGGATAATCGACTTGCCGAATGCACCGCTGCTACTGCGTCGCCATCGAACCCGGCCTTGTTCGGAATCGCGCCCAGCGGAGAAACGTTTCCGAAACATAAAATCAGATCGCCATCGCTGTCATACTGTTCGGTACCTGGATAATCCGGATCCCCGGTGTCGATTATCCGCACAAACCGGCACCATGAAAGCCCGACCTCAGCAAGATCGAATGAGTTTCCACCCCCCGATTGCGGGTCGGTAGGATCAATCCCACCTGTCAATGTCCCATCGGGATTTACATCGGCAAATGTCGGCCAGTTACCCGCGAGCCCGGTAAAGCTGGATGTGTCCATATAAATCTGGGTTACGCACGATTCATTCGCGGGATTGTAATCGAATGGGTAACGATGCCACTCTACGCCATCCTGGCTGACCTCAACAATCGCGGTTTCATTGGCTACAGCATAGCGGGTGTCGCCATACCAGTCGCAGCCCGATCCGTTCACGATAAACGCATTTTCGAAAACGATCAGGTCATTGCCAGGGCCATCGACGATTACATTATCGATAAATTCAAGCGTCGCGACACCGCCGTACCCGAGTGAACAGACATCCAGCCCGCCGCTTCCACCCGCACCGTGCGGCGGTCCGAGAAATTTCCCGGGTTGTGTGAAAGTGTCCCCCTCTTCATTCAAAACTCCGAATTGAACCGATACACCATCCGCGAATGGATCTTCGCAATACAGGATGGCTTCGTAAATTGATGATTCAATTATAGCGGTCACTATCGCGGTACCGCCCCACCATCTGGGCGATTCACGTGTAGCGTGGCCGTTCTGATCGATATTTGCCAATGCGTTTCCGTTCAAATCAGTTCCCGTGATATCCCAGTCAATACCTTCTGTAATCGGACTTTTCGAACCATCACTGTAAAATCCTGTCAGATCGAACTTCGTCTGTTCACCTGGCTCGGAAAGGGTAGCTGCATTGGGGCTGATTTCAATTTTCAAAAGAGTAGGAATCTGATCGGTGACAGTTATTTCCATAAGCTGGAATGTCGCCAGCTCATCGTTTTCAGGATTGTTTAAATCATCCCGGATACATACAAGCCCAGTGTATATCCCCGGTCCGGCACCATTCAGATTTGAAATCTGGCTCGAGTAAATCGTCATTCCATTTTCAATGACAAACTGAGCTGGTACAGGAATCGGCATTAGGTCTGGTATTTCGATACTTACATTTGCCAGCGACCCATCGTTTTGCCAGTCATAGAATCCGATCCAGACATCGACCATCGATTCCGGCAGCGGATTGAGTGTCCCCGGCACATGCGTAATCACATCGAAAGCCTCATTACAATGCGGGCTGAGAGTGGGATTTTCGGGAGGTAGCCAGCACGCGTCGATTACAAAATCAAATTGTATCGGACCGGATTCCGGTAATTTGAGTTTCACAGTGCTTTCACTCGATTCACCGGATGAAAATCTTCGCTCCGGATCGTCGGTTTCGAAATCGATAAACCCGTTGATATCCGCCCACGGAAAGTGCGCCCATCTCGATGTGTATCCGTTCGCGTTTATAAGAACTTTTGAAACCGTACCCGATTCGAATTGTATTAAAACCGGATCGGGCGGCCCCAGAATCACAGCCTTGAGATCAAACACATCCAGGTCAGAATTACCCGGCACAGGATGATCGAGAACAACGTCGCACTGGAGGCTTTCACCGGGATTCAGGATCACGTTTTTTATCGAGAGACACGATGGGCACATCGGGATTTCGAGTAACTGGGTAATGTCCAGGTGAATTGACGCCTCTCTCCCGGGGGTTAAAGAATATTCAAGGGTTTCAGGATCGATTTCGACATGCCATAAGCCCAGGATGTATCGATCTGAAGTGGTACTTTGGCTGAGATCCGGACCATCGGATAATTCCTGGTTCGAAATATTTAAATCCGGATGAACCGGCACATCGGTCGAGCAGCCAATTAACATCAGCCCGGTAAAAAAACCGATCGCGATTAAAGTTGCTGGGTATAAATTCGGGGGGTGAGTTTTCTGTAACAATTCCAAGCTCCTTTACGGGTCCGTGGCCCGTAGCTGGACTTATCCCTTCTTCAGTCAAGGCAAAGCATTGATCAGAAGTGGGGGTGCGTCGCGATCGGTCTCCTGGCTCAGGGTTATCTTACCCACACCGGGCCTTCTCTCCGCCGAAGCTACTCTTGAAGCGAGTAGCGAAGGAGGAAATGGCATCATCCGGGGGGAATCGCCAATACAGTTGCCGGACAGCTACGGAATCTCACCGTATTCCCGTGCATCGCGCACACTGACGTGATATGTCGAAAATAAGAATAGCAGGGATGAGGAGAGTAGGCAAGTGGGGGGATATTTAAAATATAAGAAGATATCTAAGTATCAGCATTATCAAGCGGTAACATGTTTAGATGCTTCTGAATCTCTGCTACTTTATCCTTCGCTCCTATCTTGATGAAGAGCTTTAGTGATTTATTAAGATGTTCACTAGCTGAGGATATATTACCCTTGTTTCTATAAATTAAGCCCAGAATACCATAACTATTAGCCTTTGCTTCCTTAAGACCATGCTTATCCGCAATATCCAAAGCTTTACTAACCATCTCCTCAGCCTTATCTGGGTCACTTTGTTTAAGGAAAAACAAACTCAAATTACCGTAATAAGCAGCGATTCCCTCCGGGCGACCAAGGCGTTCGTGGATTTTAAATGCTTTCCTTAACATATTCTCAGCCTTATCCTGTTCCCCTTGCCGTAGGTAAATTAATCCCAAATTATTATAATTATTTGCAAGCCCTTCCTGCAGCCCAAGCTGTTCATTTATTTTCAAAGCTTTAAGAAATAAATCTTCTGCCTTACCGAGATCACCTTGGCCTAGGTATATCAAACCCAAATTACCGTAGCTACCTGCTTTTCCTTCCTGTTGACCAACGCGTTCGCTCATATCCAAGACCAAAGTAAACATTTCTTCAGCCTTATCCAATTCACTACGCGTTAGGTGAATCAAACCAAGGTTGCCGTAACTTTCAGCAATTCCGAGCGGGGAATCAAGACGTTTATTTATCTTCAATGCGATATTAAACAAATCCTCAGCTAGATCCAGATCCCCTCGAGTTCTGTAGATTAAACCAAGGTAAGTATTATTACTGGCTATCCTGTCCTGTCGGCCAAGACGTTCATCTATTTCCAAGGCCATTTTAAACATACCTTCGGCCTTATCTAGATCACCCCGCGTTTGGTATATAAAACCAAGGTTACTATAGCTGGTGGAAATACCATCCTGTCTACCAAGACGTTCATGTATCCCCAATGCTTTCCTAAACATCCTCTCAGCCTTTTCCAAGTCTCCTTGCATTTGACAAATCAAGCCAAGATTACCAAGAGCAACCGCTCTTCCTAACTCGTAATCTTTAGACTCTGATAATTCCAAGACTCGTCCGTATGTAATCTCTGCTTGTGCTAACCTTCCAATATTGAGGAGAAAGCTCCCATATGAATTTAGTGCCACCATATCATTTCCTGTGATTACAGCCTTTGCATAGAGAGCTTCAGCTTCAATATTCTTACCTTCATCCGCGAGCTTGTTAGCTTCATTAATCAGGCTGATATTTGTGTATGTTTCATCTACATCAATTTTAAAACCAGCAGTCCTGAAGTCAAGCAGCTTGATATCTCCATCTGAGCGGGGTGGTGGTTCAGGTGAGTCAACCTTGCTGCTTAGCCCCTGCTCTCTGACCCATTGGCCAAGGTAACGGCGAAGAATGTTCTCGAATTCCTTAACAACATCAAAAGTGTGGTAAAGAATTTTCTTCTCGCTCTGGAGTTCTTTTTTGAATTCAAGGACTTTCTGAAGCTTTGAACCCGGGTCTGATAATTGCCGTGGGCTGACTCCTTTGAAAAATACTACAATCTGTCGCATTGGCTTATCGGGATCGTTGAAGCAATCTAATGCTACGTTGTATTCTTCTACGGTTCCCGACGAGAATTTGCCTTCCCCTTCTTTGTCTGTACTGGAACCCCATTGATCCCACAGAATAATTACGAAGTAATCGGAGGTTTCAACATCCTTGTTGATAAAAGATTGAGGCCTTCCCACGCCACCAAGAGTTTCTTTCCAACCCACTGGCGTGAAACTCACACCCCTTGGAACTGCCTCACAAATGTTGTACTCAGAAACCGTTTCTTTGAAAGCATCCCGCTCTTTTTCAAGCCCTTCGGGTGATGCAATGAAGATGCGATAACATTTCAAAACACTAGGCATACCTGCAATATTCCTCTAAAAGTGTAATTTTCGTTTAGTTAAATTATATGGTAACATTTTTATGGATTTGAATACAATGGTGACCCAATCCACAATCGAATGGACTTCCTCGACCTGGAATCCCTGTACAGGTTGTACTAAAACTTCCCCCGGATGTAAAAACTGCTACGCCGAGCGTATGTCGAAACGCCTTAAAGCCATGGGGCAACAAAATTACCAGGACGGTTTCGAAGTCCGGACGCACCCCCGAATGCTGGATATACCGCTCAAATTGAAAAAACCTCAAACCATTTTCGTAAATTCTATGAGTGATTTGTTCTACAAGAATATTCCAGCAGAATTTATCCGGGAAGTTTTCGATGTAATGGTCGAAGCCCAACACCACAGGTTCCAGGTCCTTACGAAACGATCCGGGAGGCTCCGGCAACTTAATAATTCACTCCAATGGGCCGAAAATATCTGGATGGGTGTCAGTATCGAAACCCCCGAATACATGTATCGAATTGACGATCTAAGGGAAACAGATGCATCGATTAAATTCCTTTCGCTCGAGCCTTTACTCGCCCCATTGCCTGATCTCAATCTCGATCGAATCGACTGGGTGATTGTCGGAGGGGAATCCGGACCTCACGCGCGGCCAATGGAACTCGACTGGGTCATGGACATCCGCGATCAGTGCTTAAATGCCAACGTGCCTTTCTTCTTTAAGCAGTGGGGCGGTACAAATAAGAAAAAAACCGGGCGGGTTCTTGAGGGCAAAATATGGGATGAAATGCCGGTGCATCCTGCCCTAGCCTAACCCCCCTTTTTATTTTTTTTCCAATTTTTCTTCCTTTTTTTGGTAAAATTTGGTATAGTATACGAAAATTTAGGTAATATTATTTTAGACAATCTTTACTATTCTTCAAAAACCATTCTTTTACTCCTGATCCTTTGGAGGATGCGATGGTAATTCGAAAACTCACCAATCGCCAGGAAGAAATCCACCGTTTCATTATCGGTTACATCCAGGACTACGAACGCCCGCCGACTATCCGCGATATCGCCGATAATTTCAGGTTCACCGTGAAAGGCGCGTACGACCACCTTCTCGCGCTCGAACGCAAGGGCTGGATAGAACGCGAAAGCAAACATTCAAGGGGAATCACTATCAAGAAATTTCCGGAAGGTCTGGAACATTTGGAACATCAGCGTGAGTTGATGAAAGAAGACATCAGGGCGATCCCGCTCGTCGGACGAATCGCGGCCGGTGAACCTGACGCCGCGATTGAAACCAGCGATGAGAAATTCGTGATCGGCGGCACCTACCTGTCAGGGCAGGATCATTTCGCGCTGAAAGTTAATGGCGACAGCATGCAGGACGCCGGAATCCACCTCGGCGACATCGTGATCGTCCGAAAACAGGAAACCGCCAGGAACAATGATATCGTGGTGGCTTTACTGGAAGGTATCGAGAGCGAAGCTACATTGAAGCGGTTTATTAAGGATGGAAACCGGATTACTCTCCATCCGGAAAATCCGGTATATGAAGACATCCCGATTCCCGACCCGAGACAATTACAAATCAACGGTGTTGTTGTCGGGCTGTACCGTCCGATGCGATAAATTCCCGTCACAAAATAGAATTCTGAAATTTCATCCCTGCCTGATCGGCGGGGATTTTTTTTATTAGTTTAATACCAATCCCATTATATAATTCCTTTTTCAGGTGCGCCGACATTCCTGTCGGCATCCATCAATAAAGGCCGACAGGAATGTCGGCGCACCTGAAATAATTGTTATTTTCTGGTAATGGTATAAGAAACCCCTGCACTATTATGCTCCTGCCGGTGCAGCAGAGGCGGTTTCCAGGAGAAGTTCGAGATTGATATAAGCATCCAGGTAATAATCGCGGATATCGAGTTCCTGCTCCTCGGTAATCCACCCGCTTACTTCCTCTATTGCAGCCTCGAGCGCTTCCACCCAGCCATCCTCATATACAGGACCCATCGGAGATTCCATACGTCTTAGTCCCTCCGCGCAATTGTCCCTCG
>DAOVJF010000068.1 GCA_030673355.1 Planctomycetota bacterium
AGGATCCGACAATCCCGTCCGGGATTAATGCGACATCGAACCCGATTTCCGGCATCCAGCTTTGGGGACTTTATGATATCCATCTGGACCCGGCCACCGGCCAGGCTGAGGTCGTTCCTATGCGAACGGCTGAGATGGAGCTGAATTTAATGAAATTCCTTTATCTGCCGGGTAAGCCTGCTGGAATTACTATCAGCGACCTCGAATTTAATCCGCCGGAGGTTAATCTGACAATCGGTATCAGGCATCCGCTTGAAGGATACCCGCAATTCACCGCTTTTTCTGTCAGAGGTATCCTCCTGACAAACGGAACGAAGGGTGGATATACCGATCCTGCCCTGATCATGTCGGGTCCCGATGAACTCCGGCTCACGAACGCCGATGGATTTACACGATGGATGAACCCGGTTGATTTCCCCTTTGATCACACGGTTTTCTGCTACATGGACTGGCCTGTCGGGAATCCGGACGGGGATTCATTTACGAGTACAATTAATCCGTATAAGTACTATGCCGATGTGCTGGACCATGTGGACGACACCCTGGATCTTTATAATTCGAAGAAATGTGCATTTTCGCACAATGCATTAAATACACGAAGGTACGAACTGGACTTCGGTGAGCAGGGATTAGAAAATTTCCAGTTTGCCGTAGTGGCAAGCTGGGAGCCGCCGTTTAAAGTTCCACCCCAGATTCCGGATGATTTTCCGCTTGGAACAACAACCAGCGAACCCTGGAATGTTGAAATGTCAGTGGTCTCTAATGACCTGTGGTTCCAGGAAAGTACGGGGTATGGGGGAGGAGAGCTTGTACTCCAGGCGGTATTGAGCGACTTTGAGGACGCTTACACGGACCTGTTGTTGATTGAAGCCCCTGGTGTTTTCCCGCGCCAGGAAATGGATTATGTCAGCCAGGATGGGATCGATGCGACCTTTGAACTGAATGTAGAAGACATTGTTCTAACCAACAACGATCCGTTCGAAGTGTTTATCGCGGCTGTCGCACCGGATGGTGAGGGATTCAACGGCCTCCTGCCCGGCGAAGAACTCGCGTTGTATGCGTTCTACGAGATCAGTGTACTTCTCGATCCGCAGAACCCCCCCTGCCCGGATTTCCCGTTCTGGGATGATTTTGAAACAACGGACTGTGTCTGGACACCATATGGCGGTGATTATTGGGGAGTTTTCAACTCGGTTCTGGATGCTACCGGTGGAGGTCCCTGTTATGAGGAAGACACCGGCAATCATGAGCCTAATCCCAACACAAGCTATGTATCGTCAAAGCAGATCGATATCCCTGAATCCGATCAGGATCTTGTGCTGAGATTCTCGCACACGATTTCTGTCGATCCTCCCGAGTATTTAGGTCACTGGGCATGGGATATGTGTTTTGTAATGGTCAATTTCGAGAAGGTTTACCCAACCGGCGGACCCCCATACGAGGACGCGCACATCCCGTACTCTTTCAACGACTTCCCGTGCTGGACAGGCTTTTATGACTGGGTGGACAGCGAATTTAACCTCGGTACGCAGTACAACGGTACCACGATTACGATCAAGTTCTACCTTGATACGCATGACTACATCCTGAATTGCGATCCGCCTTACTTTGGCTGGTATATCGACGACTTGACGCTTGATTTTGAGTAGCCCATCAAGAGATGTCCCGGACTGTAACATCCTGAGTCCCTTATTCACCATCTCCTGAAATTCCGCCATGAGGATCGGCGCGAATCGGGGACACCTGGTTTTGCCTCTTACACTTCCCGCCGGGTGCCGCCTACAAACCGGAGCGTAAGCGGAGGTTTGTAGGTGCATCTCCTCACGGTGACTCGCCTCATCACTCCAAAAATCGGCCCGTAAGTGGTGTTGATTGCACCTGTTCTTGGATACTAATGCAATTTATTTGATTTTGTCGTATGTTTTCACTATTCATTTGCGGATTGATTTAAAGAATTAGAATTATGCTCTGAGCTAATTTGCATAATAAAAATGTCATCATCCCCTATTGCTGATTCTCTTTGACTTAATACCTTGACGCCTATATCAGGCAGGTCTCCGCTAACTTCCCCAGTTAAAACCACATGATCACAATTTTTGCTTTCTATGTCTCTTATAGCATCATTATTTTCAAGCGACATGCTGATAACCATTGAAATTGTGCCATCCTTATCGAATTTAAATACAAACCAATCATCATCGCCAGTATTAAATTCGATAGTTTCATTAACAACTATCTTATCTTCAATCGTCGATCCTGAAATAAATATCTCCCCGCATAAATTTGATGCCATATCCTCGATAACAAATGTGTTAAAATCTTTTAGCCATATTACATTATTATCTGTGTCTAATTTGAGCATATACGAATAAAATTCACCTTTACTTATATGGTACTCACTATCAATTATCAGTTCTTCGAAAGACCAACAAGATATATACAGGTTATCATTATTATCGAATGCAATTTCTGGATAGTATCCTGGACCTATCCATGTACGTGCCCAGATTTGATTGCAGTCACTATCTAACTTTATAATAAATTGTCCTGAATCAATTCCAGTAGTAAACAAACCATCGCTTCTTATCCTGAGAGGTTTTGAATCGTAATAATTCCCGACAATATACACGAAACCCTCAGTATCGGCACACATATCTATGATGCTGAATTCCAGATCATAAGAACTTAATAATTCACCGCTTGGACTATACTTCCTTAAATATTTGTCTTCACCACCAACATAGATTTCATTGTTTGTTGAGATTGTAATACAATCATGAGGCCCAAAAGCTTTATGCCCATATCCCGATGTTACATACCAGGTGTCAACCCAGGCAATGACGCCATTTCGGTTGATTTTACATAAAAATGCATACCGTTTATCATCTGAACTTAGATTAATGCCTGGATCATAATCACTAAACTCCAAAAACCCTTGAAATTCCCCAATAACGTAAATATTACCCTGTTGGTCCAATTCCATTTCTAAATTATAAAGATCCCATGAATCCCAGGTTGTGGCCCATAAATAGCTGCCAGTGCTGTTATATTTAGAAAGAAAACCACCCGTACCAGAAAACTCATGCTGAATCGTAGCCTGTTCCGGCCCCGGGTCAAAATCCATTTCACCTGTGTAATTACCTGAACAATAAATCTCATTATTATTGCTTACACATAAAATTCGTCCAATATCTTTGCCTTCATTCCCTATTGCGAAGATCCATTCTTGAATTTCGGGTTTGCTATCTTGACAGAAGCCAGCCACGAAGCAAATTAATATTAAATAAAAGAATTTATGTAATTGGTTAATCATGTCTCTTTATGGAATAGATGGATATATCCAAATGTTAAGCTGCGTATCCCGGGTGCCGCCTACATACCGGAGCGTAAGCGGAGGTTTGTAGGTGCATCTCCTCACGGTGACTCGCCTCATCACTCCAAAAATCGATCTCCACGTAACAAAACAGACGGGTGGCGCCCACAGACTGAGCGAAGGCGTGTCTGTGGGTGAATCAAGTAGCCCGTGCCCCCTCTGCCCGGGTTCCATTAATAATTTTCTCGATGCCTTGTCGCGGAGAATCATATTCCGGTCCCTGAATCTCAATTATACCATGCGCCAATCACCCCTGAAATCTGCCCTTTTGGTTAAATAAGGACCACCCTTAGCCAGACATCGCTTGACACTCCGAATTCTAGCCGTATAATTGCAGCGGTTTTTTGCCTTTGATAAATGCTTACCTGGCATAACTGAAACTAATGGGGAAAGTCCTGGAACAGGGTTACCTATTACTCGAAGACGGCCGCAAATTTAATGGCCGGCTGTATGTATCTTTTCCCGATCCCCCTTTCACTCTTGGAGAGGTTGTTTTCAATACCGCGATGAGCGGCTACCAGGAAGTCCTCTACGATCCTTCCTACTGGGGCCAGATCGTGGTTATGACCGCGGCCCATATCGGTAACACCGGAATCAACAGGCTGGACGATGAATCCGACAGGGTCCACCCGTCCGGATTCGCTGCGCGTTCGTTTGAAGATCCATCGAGCTGGCGATCCGAGGAATCGTTATCTGACCTTCTAATCCGATCCAGGGTCCCTGCCATTCACGACCTTGACACAAGGGCCGTCACCCGCCACCTTCGCGAACTCGGCAGTATGAGAGGCGGAATTTTCCCGGTTTCGATTTCCGTTACCGATGCCCTTGAGCATATTCAGAATCATCCACAGATGGCAGGGCTCGATGGAGCTAGCCGGGTTACCTGTCAAGAGCCGTACGGCTGGTCGACCGGCTCACCATCCCGATGGCTCGGGAATACTGTAATTTCCGATAATGGCTGGCGTGGCAAAGTCGCGGTCTTCGATTACGGCGTAAAATTGAGTATTCTCAGGCGGCTGGTGGATGTCGGCTGTGATGTCAGGATTTTTCCTTCCACCGCAAAGACCGGTGACATAGAAGAGTTCAATCCCGACGGTATTCTCCTTTCCAATGGACCAGGCGATCCCGCGGCGGTCGATGGAGCTATAGAAAACATCCGTCATTTCCTTGGGGTGATCCCTGTTTTTGGAATCTGCCTTGGACACCAGTTATTATCACTGGCCGTGGGCGGACGAACTTACAAAATGAAATTCGGGCACCGGGGAATCAATCACCCTGTCGCCCGGAAACCCGACGGTCGGGTACATGTAAGTATTCACAATCACGGTTTCGCGGTTTCCGACGACCCGCTTCCCGACGGAGCTGTGCTGACTCTCCGAAGCCTGAACGACGGCACAGTCGAAGGTCTCGACTTCCCCGACCTGAACGCGTTCTCGGTCCAGTTCCATCCCGAGGCTTCACCCGGTCCGCACGACACGTCCGATGTGTTCATCGAATTCCGAAACCGAATGGAGCGCCATGCCCGCACGCACTGATATCACTTCTATCCTTATTATTGGCTCCGGACCGATCGTTATCGGCCAGGCGTGTGAATTTGATTACTCCGGTACCCAGGCTGTCCGTGCCCTGAAAAAACTCGGTTACCGCGTCATCCTCGCGAACAGCAATCCCGCTACCATTATGACCGATCCGGAGATCGCCGACGCGACCTACATCGAACCCCTCACCCTTGAATTCCTTGAACAGATCATCGAACGTGAGCGTCCCGACGCGCTTCTCCCGACTATGGGCGGCCAGACCGCTCTCAACCTCGCGAAAGACCTTTACAAAACCGGTGTCCTTGAAAAATTCAATGTGGAACTTATCGGCGCCAGTTTCGATGCTATCGATATCGCTGAGGACCGTGGACGTTTCCAAACCACCATGCAAAGCATCGGACTCGATATTCCGGAAGGCGACACCGCAGGCACTATTGAGGAAGCGGAAGAAATAGCCACCCGCACAGGATTCCCCGTCATCATCCGACCTGCATATACACTCGGCGGAATCGGCGCGAGTGTGGCTTACAACATCGAAGAATTCCATGACCTCGTCAGCCTCGGACTCAGAGCATCGCCGGTTAATATGGTCCTTGTTGAAGAATCCCTTGTTGGATGGAAGGAATTCGAACTCGAGGTCATGCGCGACCATGTCGACAACGTCGTCGTGGTCTGCTCGATTGAGAATTTCGATCCCCTCGGAATTCATACCGGCGATTCAATCACTGTCGCCCCCGCTCAGACACTTACCGACAAGGAATTCCAGGTTATGCGCGACGCGGCGGTCTCGGTAATTCGTGCGGTCGGCGTCGATACCGGCGGCTCGAACATCCAGTTCGGACTCCATCCCGAAACCGGGCGCATGGTCGTTATCGAAATGAATCCCCGCGTCAGCCGTTCATCGGCATTGGCGTCGAAAGCCACCGGATTCCCGATCGCGAAAGTCGCGGCACTGCTTGCGGTAGGTTTGACGCTCGGTGAAATTCCAAACGACATCACCGGTGAGACCGTTTCGGCATTCGAACCGACCCTCGATTATGTCGTGGTGAAAATCCCGCGCTGGCCGTTCGATAAATTCCCGACCGCCACCCGTACACTCGGTTCCCAGATGAAATCGGTCGGGGAAACGATGGCGATCGGACGCAGTTTCACCGAGGCGCTCCAGAAAGCGATCCGCGGGCTCGAAAATGGCCGCTACGGTCTTGGCGCCGACGGTATGGACGCTCTGCTCGTCCATAACATTGAAGCCCACATGCGGGGTGAATGGAAAGAACTCGTGCTCCGCCGCCTGAAAAAACCCGATCCTAATTCAATCTTCTGGCTCCGCTACGCACTCGAACTCGATATCCCGCTTGAAACAGTCGCCGAAACAACCTCGATCGATCCCTGGTTCCTCGACCAGATCAAGCAACTTCTCAGTGTCGAAAGTAAACTCGTCCAGGCCGCGAAGGAATCCATCGACCCGACCCGGAATCCTGAAATCCTGCCCCTGCTCCTCGAATCGAAACGACATGGATTCAGCGACCGCCAGATTGCACACCTCTGGCATGTCCCGGAACGAAAAATCCGCTCCATCCGCGAAGAAAACAATATCGTCACCTGCTACCGTACCGTCGACACCTGCGCTGCGGAATTCGAAGCGGTCACGCCTTATTACTACTCAACATACGGTGAAGAAAATGAAGCCGAACCTCTCGGCGATAAAACCGTCATCATCCTCGGAAGCGGACCCAACCGCATCGGACAGGGAATCGAATTCGATTACTGCTGCGTTCAGGTCGCACTCGCGATCAAGGAAGCCGGACATAAGGTAATCATGGTCAACAGCAATCCGGAAACCGTCTCGACCGATTACGACATCGCGGATCGCCTTTATTTCGAACCGGTAACAGCCGAGGACGTCATCGGGATCTGCAACCTTGAAAAACCCCTCGGTGTCGTTCTCCAGTTCGGCGGCGGAACTCCCTTAAAACTTGCCGGCAAACTCGAACTTGCCGGAATTCCGATCCTCGGCACCGGATGGGAAGCTACCGATCTCGCCGAGGACCGCGGACGTTTCGAAATGCTCCTCCACCGCCACAAAATTAATACACCCGATTTCGGAACCGCGTCCACCGTCGAGAAAGCCCTGGAAGTTGCGGAAAAAATCGGATACCCCGTACTCGTCCGGCCATCCTATGTCCTTGGCGGGCGCGCGATGGAAATTATTTACGACCAGAGACGCCTTCAGAGTTTTTTCTTTGAAGCCGCGCAGGCATCGGACGGTGAACCGGTTTTGATCGATCGATTCCTCGAGGACGCGTTCGAGTTCGATGTCGACGCGGTGTCCGACGGCGACACATGCCTGATCTCCGGGATCATGCAGCACATCGAGGAAGCGGGCATCCATTCCGGCGATTCGGCGTGCGTACTGCCCCCGTACATGCTCGAGGACGATGTCCGCGACGATATGATCCGGATCACAAAACTCCTCGCGAAAGAACTCGGAATTATCGGCCTGATGAATTTACAGTTCGCGCTTTACGAGAACGGCCTTTATGTTCTTGAAGTAAACCCGCGCGCGAGCCGCACCGTGCCGTTCGTCTCGAAAGCCACCGGGATTCCGTGGGCGCGGGTCGCGGCGCGAATCCTGCTCGGTGAAAAACTCGCCGACATGAACCTCCCAGATAACCCGGTACCGCCGTACGTGTCGGTCAAGGCCGTAAAATTCCCGTTCGCGCGATTCGATCACATCAGTTATTTCCTCGGACCGGAAATGCGCTCCACCGGAGAGGTGATGGGGATCGCGCCCGAATTCGGCGAGGCATTTTCGAAAGCGCAGGCCGCGGTACGGACGCCGCTCCCGCTGGAGGGCGGGGCGTTTATCAGCGTCAACGATCGCGACAAGGACAAGGCGGTTGAGATCGCACAGGAACTCCTTAAACTCGGTTTCAAAATCTACGCTACCGGCGGTACGAACGCCCGGCTGAACGATGAAGGCATCCCGTCGACCATGCTTTACAAGGTGGATGAGGGGCGCCCAAACGTGGTCGACCAGATGAAAAACGATCTCGTGCACATGATCATCAACACGCCATTGGGGAAGGAATCGCACTATGATGAACGCGCGGTGGGCCAAGAAGCCTACCGCCGCGGCATCCCGAACATCACCACCTTGTCCGGCGCCTGGGCGGCTGTCCATGCAATAGAAAAATCAACAAAGGGAACTGTCACCGTCCGCCCAATCCAGGAATACCTCTCCGAAGCCCTTGCAGTTGAATAATCCCGTAACATGCGCATCTGTAACTTGTGCATCTGTAACTTGTGCATCCTGCACAAGATTCGTGGCATGTGACTCCGGCACATGGAATCTCGTTCCCTGCGAGTCCCGCGCAGGTTTGGTCGCCGTTGCTCATGCGTTTTTTTTGGTTTTTTCGTATCCCTGCAACACTTGATTCCCCTCCCGATTTGATCCGGGCGCCGTTCACAAGCGGAGCCTAAAGCGGAGCTTGTGGACGAAATAAGCGTATCCGGGCAACACTGAGAGCAACGGGTAATTCAGGGATTTTCGGTGTTGCCGTTGCTCAAGATGAGCCTGCCCGTACTGAGCTTGACGAAGTGTCGGAGCGTCAAATAAGCTGTTCTCTAATAACTAATAGGACATGTTCAACCGCGATTGGCGTATGTTTTTTTAACGCCCCCCCCGACCCTTTTTCAGGTGTGGAGAGGGGGGAATTATATTATGGAACCCGGAAAGTGCATTTCCGGGCTACAAGACTACAAGACTTCCAGTTTAAGATTGGGATTTCGATATCCGACGATTCCTCAAAAAAGCAATAAATACAACCGCAACCAATATCATCATCGCAAGCGAAATCAACTGCATTGATGACATACCCAAAACCATACTCCGTGAAGTTCCCCCAATCCTGAAAAAATCTAGAGCAAACCGTTCGGCAGAATATAAAAACGCGCAGATTGCCAGGACTATGCCTTTCCCGGGATTGATTCCAAATTTTTTCAAAAAAAACGGGAGTGAAAATAAAACCGCAACGCTGACAATTACTTCGTAGAGCTGTACCGGATGGCTTGGCTCGGTCATGATTTTCAACTCATCAACAACCTTGAACCTGACTCCCCAGGGTAATTCAGTCGGAGCGCCGTAACAGCACCCGTCAACGAAACAATCCAGCCGCCAGACAGCACTCGCCACAAAAGCCGCCGGGGAGTAAAAGTCTAAAAGTTCAAGCGACGGCAACCGGTAAATTACAGACACAATGCAAATAGTCAGAACCGTTCCGGCAATCAATCCAATTGACAAATACCCGGACCGCCAGCCGTCGAGTGTGAGAAAAATGGATTGCCATGCGGAAGATGAAATCCCGGATGTGAAAAACCAGGCCATGTGGGATAAAACCATCGCTACAGGTGTACCGATCAGAATGACTGCTGGTAGAACTTCCTGCCATCCGCGATGTTTTGTATACCATGGACGCCACAGAAGGTATACACCAGCGCCGAGTGGAATGAACAGGAAATATAACCAGGATGCATCCATCGTTGAAAAGTATTCAAAAAGTTAAAAAATTGCGCGTGTGTTTAATCTTTCCCTATCAGAGTTTCCTGTTCAGGAG
>DAOVJF010000045.1 GCA_030673355.1 Planctomycetota bacterium
ATAAGGAGAATTATTGCGGACATTAACGACAGCCAATTAAATCCTCGGCTCATTATTCACCTCGGCACTCCGGCAATTTATTTGTGCTATTGATCTTTATCTGACTAGTACAGATCGTAAATTCTCAGACCGGAACCTGAGTGCATGACATACAAAATCCCGTCTTTAACAAGGAGATTCAGAATAAACCCATAATTATTGGGTCCAAATGGCTCACTATAGATGGTAGGCGCTTCGGGCGGCCACACATTTACAATTACCGGATTATGTCCCATGTCAGAAACATAAGCGAACTGGTGTTCCACCGCTACATTTTGCATATTGGGTCCGTATGGTAATCCAGTGAACCATTTATCAACCGGTTGTCCTGAACCATCGAGCTCTATCACTTCAAGGAAATCTGAATTGCAGACATAAAGGTAAAAGTCCTGTACTGCGAGATCCTGCACAGTTGCAATTGAGACGAAATCGCTATCATATGCTGGGATCAGGTTTGATGTGATATCAATAATTTTGACATAATCGAGCGCGTACGCATACAGGTAGTCAAGATCTGTTGACAGTGTTAACCCATGAAGTTCAGAAGTCCATGATGGATCAGGGCAAGTGGTTACAGCAGGAAAAGTAGCCAGGTTATAAACCTTGAGCGTGCCGTTTGATAAGGCGGCATAAGCAGCCCAGTATGTGACTGCGACTGATTGCACGTAAGAGGGAAAAGTCTCTGAATACGCCAGTACCGGGTTGTAGTGATCAGTGCAATCGTACAGCGAGAATTTTTGATCGATTGTTCCGACAGCCAGAATATTATGTGCCCCCAGGTACAGAGCGATGCACCTTGGCGAATCACCAAGCAAAATTTCCCCTTCTATGGTTGGGTTAGCCGGATCGGTCACATCAAGAACTTTAATAGCGTTATAGGTTCCCCCTGATTCAATGAAATAACCGGTATCCCACCTGATCATTCCATCAACAGGGTTGTTAAGGCAGAGGACCCTGGCTGTTTCGGCCAGGAGAAACGTGTCTGAAGCGTCATAAATTGAAAAACCGGCGTGTTCGGGGATATTCAGTAATTTCCCCTGGTCGATCAGAATACTGCATGATTCAGATACCGTGGGTGTCGTGCTGTTGATTACCAGCGATGAAAGGTTTGTAAAATCGACCACTGTAATTCCTATATTGTCAGCTATGTAAGCCGTATTACCTTCAGCATCGATATTGTAACCGAACCCGGGGATAGGCAGTACATCCTTTTGAGAGAAGCCCAAGAGGTCGAGGTACGTATAGGATGAGATATAACCATCGGGAATCCCGTCAATATGTGTTTTCAAAATCTCGTTCCCTACAATTGCAATATCAAGATTATACGTACCAAGCGCCGCAGTATAGGTTCCTTTAAGTACTGGCAAAACAGGATTTTCGACGTTGTATGCTTTCATGTCCTGGCTTGTCATTACGATCAGGGCGGTTACGGGACCATCTGTATCGTATATGCCAAGCTTTAAAACGTTGTGCTGGCAATTAAAGTGGTGAATTTCCTGCAGATCGAGCGGGTTGGTGTAATCGTAAATATAAATCCATGAACCCACCCCATCATCGAAAGCGATAAACATATATTCTGAATCAATCGTGATATATTCGATCTTTCCGGGAAGCGACAGGATATTCTCATTTAGAACCGGGCTGGATGGATTGCTGTAATCGACCATGTTAAGTATTGCAGGATTTTCAGTCCATCCTCCCCAGTAGTAAACCCTCCCATCGTATTCCGCAGGGGGCACCTGCACCGGATCGTAGATTCTGGAAAGAAAAACCGGATTGTAGGGATCGCTGGTGTCATATGCCCATGAACCCCTTGGTCCGGTCAGGATTGCAGTATCACCATGTGTCGACAGCCAGCTTGCATCAAGATCAAGGTTGTTTGGCGTAATATCGACAGGGTCGGACGGGGTGATATTAACTAATTCAAGATCGATATCAAGCTGGTATAGAAAAGGTGAAGGCTGGGATACCTCCTGGACTTCCAGATAATACCAGCCGGGATCGGGTTCCCATCCAACAAGTTCTAATTTCACAACTCCATTGTTAGGGGTGTCTCCATCAACAATGTTTAAGTCCTGATCGTACAGAATCAACTCGGAAGTAGGCACGTCGGAATATAAATAGACCCAGCCGTCGATATGGGTACCGGGAGGAATTTGAAACATGTAAAAATCGGAACTGTCCACAGAACTGCACAGGGTGCCAATCACCTGGTCCTGGAACGAAAGCAGCTCCGCTTCAAGATGTGAATTGTTCGCATCCCCGACGCATTCAGGATCGGTTATGTCTACTGTAAGGACCTGGTAGGCTGAGATATCAGCCGAGGGAGCGGGTGCCGTGCCCTGCTGGTAACTCGGTCCACCTTTTGAACCAACCCTCGCGACAACCTGTGCCTGGCCGGCATGTGTCGGAACAGCCAGGGAATATAAATCGGAGGTGAATCTGGCTTTGAATTCATTTTGATCGAGGAAGGTTGCGGTTACACCGGTGCCCATTAAATCCGGAGAGAAAATCCGGACAGCATCAATCTGATATTCAATATCTCCGGCCATCTGTCCCTGCCAGTCATGGACATTTATCTGGAGTTTAAGGATTCCACCCCCGGTCGCGGTTTCAGTGTCATAGTAGAGAGTGTTGATTTTTTCAGCCAGCGCAACATGATATGCTTCAGGCTGGTTCGCCTCGATCGGGAAATCGCTTGGCACGACATCAGGCGGGTTCGGAACCGGGATATCCCAGGAACCATCGATTACAAACGCAAACTTAAAATTGGGTGTCGGTGTCATCTGGAACAAAACATCGTATCTCCTGGTGACGTAGCTTCCCGGAGTAAAAACACTTCTTCCCTGTTCGCTCGCAAGAGGTTCCAGGTAGACAAGATTCATTGAGTCCTCGGGGCCGAGGATATCGGCAAAATACTTGTATGGATTAACGGTTGCTGTGAGCTGTCCACTTTCAGCATTAGTGAACAGCCCGTCCGTGTAACCGAAAATACCCGCCTCGGTGAATTCAGTCGGGTTCCACCATCGTGTGTAACCATCAGCATTCAATACCTGAGTTTCATTGGTATCCGAGAACATCGTTGCTCCGATTGCGAGTGATCCAGGGACCATTACGATGCCTTTAACATCGAATATGCTGAACTGGGTTTCAGTTGTGAATGGATGTGTGAGTGTAAAGTCCACAACAAACAACCCGATTGGGGGGTCCGACGCTCCCTGGTCGAGTACGACTGTCAGGTTTGCAGTATCTAAAAAGATTTTTGTCAGGTTCAGGTGAATTTCAGTCGACCGTCCCGGCAGGAGTTCAGCTTCCATAGTGTCCGGATCAATAATCACATTGAAATATCCAAGCATGTGATGGCTCTGAAAGCCGGTTTCGCTTCTGGTGGTTGCCTGGTCGGGTAGCTGTTCTGTTCCGGGGCTTGCAGGATTTCCGTTGCATCCCAGGATAAGTAATGCCATGAGAGCGATTGCTGGAATAAAATGGGAATTAAATTTCATGTTTAGAACCTCCAATGATTTGGGTATCTTAACTACTTAGTACAGATCCCAGATTCTTAATCCGAAACCTGAAGCGCGTTCGTAGTAATAGCCGTTATTAATTAAAACCTGGTTTGGTTTTACCTCGAATTCGGTACCATATAATGAGCCAATAACTGTTGGCGCGTCGGGAGGCCAGATTCTCATTACGGTTGGTGGAGTCCACCAGTAGGGTTGACAAATAGCGAACTGGTTATCGACCGCAAGGTACTCTCCGTGTGGAGCGTCAGGATGAGTTTCATGGGACAGGTATGCCGGTGATTGCGGGTTGGAAATATCCGCAATTTCGAGAGTGTCATTGGTAGCTATGATCAGGTAGTCACCATACACCTCGATATTATGAGCATAGCTCAAAGGCATGTATGTTCCCTGGTAAATCGGGCTGAGTGGATTAACAATCGAGTAAACAAGGATTTCACCACCGGCAAGCACGTACATTATGTCATCCTTGAATTTAATACTCATTGGGAGGCTGGGAGTAGCCACGCCGGTTTGATATGTTAACAATGTCCAGACTGACAAATCCCATACACTAATCTGGGGTGCGCTATTACCGACATACAATGCATCCCCATTTATGGCAAGGCAGGAAACATCGCCGGTGGCCGCGTACGGTCCATCCAACGTCATGCTCCAGGGGTCGGGGCAATCAATTGCCAGGAGGGCTGGATCGCTTGTGGAGACTATCAGTCGATCCCCGTCTTTTGCTATTCTTGTCGGGTTATAATCGATTCTCTGCACCTTGGTTAAAGCCGCATTAGCAGGATCGCTAATATTAAACACTTTAATTGCCTGGTATGAACCGCTTGATTCGATGGTAAACAGGTAATTCCCGCTTATGACCATATCTTTAGGTCTGGCCAGTCCGACCACACTCCCGGAACCGCCAATACTAAAGGGATCCCCAATATCATAAGTGATCACCCCCGCCCTGGCACACGCTGTGTAAAGCGTTCCATTCTCAAGGGCAAGATCGCCAATATTTATCGGCGGGTTAAACGAGACTTGACCAAAAGGTACAGGGAGATCCGGGTTCGTAACATCAATAACCTCAACAGTTTCATCGATGTTCAGGCACAATGCGTAATTCCCTTCTGTTACCAGATTGTCGGTGTCTTTGAACAGCAGGATGGTGCCACCAGCGGTTATACCTCCAGCATCAATTTTTAATGTACTGAAGTAAATTTGAAAAGTAGTTGTGTGCTGGCGGAGGACAAAGACGTAATTATCCCGGGTACAGATGTCCATTATGTACATATTCGTCCATGTGAAGGTATCGGGAACCGGGATCGAACTTTTATCAGTGACATTGAAGAGATCAAGCTTTGCATTGTCATACAATACCGCAAGCCAGTAATCAGATCCGACACTATCGTGCACGAAATCAAGTTGATCGGGTTGACCGTTGAGGGAAAGTTTGCAGATAAGCTCGGGTACCGCGGGATTGTTGTAGATATAGTATATATCGACCGCGAAACCGGGGTTCGAATCGTAAGCTATGTAAAGGTAATCCGTCTCCCTCGCTATAAAATATACGTCGGTTGTGTATTGCAAAACATCAGGGAAGAAGACCTCATTTGTCGGATCTGTGATGTCAAACAGCTCGATATTAATTTCACCCGGGTTTAATTCATGGATGTTATAAATTTCGGTCAGGCCGAATGCCGGGTGACCCATGTTGAAGATTTCAAAAAAGTTAAGGAAGTCTGGTTGCAGTTTGTTTGCATGGTCATAGATCCAAACGGCGCCTTGAGTTTCTGTAAACACGAGGTCACCGGCAACAGAAATTAGATGCGGGTTAAAATACAGATCCTCGGGTGTCACATTAACCGGGTTGTCCGGAGTTACATTCGGAAGATAAAGATCCGGTTCGATCATATACAGGAACGCCCGGCCTGATGTCTGGGTCAGCACCCGTACATAGTAATCACCAGGCATAATTCCCAGTAAAAATAAATCAATCACCGCGAATCCAGCCGATACCGCTTCCTCGTATATCAGAGATTCAGTGTCGTCATAAATGCCGAAAGTAGCCGGTTCAGCATCACAGAAAAGTGTCAGGTCGCCATTTATATCGCTACCGAGCGGCAGCGACAACAGGAAAAAGTCCTTGTAATCACTTGGCGCGCATAACTGATCGATTGTTGGATTTTCGAGGTCGAGAAGATATGCCTCGCTGAAATCGTTATTTGTATCAAGCGAACACTCCGGGTCGGGAATGTCCAGGATCAATGTTTCCCATGCAGCGACCGAATTATCGGGTGCCGGATTGCCGGTTCCCTGGTCGTAATTCGGACCGCCTGCCGATGTCGCCTTCACGGCCAGAAGAGTTTCTCCGGAATGTGCTGGCGCGGCGATTCCCGTCAGGTCGGCTGTGTACCTTGCCTTGATCGGGAGTTCGTCCATGAACAATGCATCGGCTCCGCCTGAGAAAAGGTCCGGAGAATATATCCTTACACCGTCAATTTCCGCCGCGATCGCGGCTGCATTCTGTCCCTGCCAGTCATGAACATTCACCTGCAGGCGAAGGACCCCGCCGCCAGTTCCCGATTCACTGTCATAATAAAGTGAATTGGCTTTTGCAGCGACCACTATGTCATATGCTTCAGGCTGGTTCGCCTCAATTGGGAAATCATCAGGCACCGCATCCGGAGGATTGGGAACTGGAAAATCCCAGCAGCCATCGATCACGTAACCGAATAAAACGGTTGGTCCGGGATCCATCGGAAAACGGAGGTTATATCTCCTCGTGTTGCTGGCCCCATCTGTGAAAACTCCCCTGCCCATATCGTTTTCAAGCGGTTCATAATAGACCGCGCTTAGAGGATCTTCCGGGCCAAGAATATCCGCGAAATATTTATAGGGATTAACCGTCGAGGTAAGCTGTCCGGCGGTAGTATTTGTAAACAGGCCGTCCGTATAACCGAATATGCCCGGCTGGGTGAATTCTGTTGGATTCCACCATCGAGTGTACCCGTCGGCGTTTTCGAGACGGGTTTCACCCGCATCCGCAAAAACCAGGGGTCCGATATTCAATGTTCCAGGGGTCAACACAATTCCCTTCACATCAAATATTGAGAATTGAGGTTGTTCATCAAGCGGGTGGGTCAATGTGAAATCCAGAACAAACAGCCCGGTCGGAGGATCCGACTCGCCCGGGACAACCACAATGTCAAGGCCCATCATATTTACGAAAATTTTAGTCAGGTTAAGGTGGAGATCGCTTGACCTTAGCGGCAGGATATCGACAGACGAATCCCGGGTGTTGAGTTCAACCAGGTACGATCCAAGGCTGTGGTGGGACCTGATATCAGATTGTGGTTCCCTCGATGTTAAATCGGATTGCTGCTGGATATCCGGCGATGCCGGGTGTCCCTGGCATCCGATCAGCAAGATCATGCTAAAAAGAACCAGGATTATCAGGGGATTTTGTGAACGATACATTTTATGTCTCCTAATCCGGAACATCTCAGTTCGGATATACCATTAAACCGGAACCAAAATTTTTTCCGAGGATTAAAACCGTAAAGCTTGATAAAATCAGGGTGTCCTGGCTCGATATACCGTAATAGCCCGTTGATATGATCCTCTATGAAACCATTTTTCATATTATTGAAAAAAAGTTTCAATACATTATGAAGCTTTAAGTCATCAGTAGTCAATTGAAATATTGATATATGGAAAATTCCTGTCGTGTCCCGTTCAGGGATTAGAAATGGCCTTGCGGGGTATTCGCCTTTGCTGTTTTGTAATTTATACTTGCATTTTAAGACCGTTATGTATTATCATGCATAACGACTTGTACGGATTGTGACCCGATGTATTAAAGGAGTGAAATCGATGATGATTCCCACAGTTTTCCAAAGGGTGATTTTTTTTACCCTGGTCATTATGGTACTTTGCTCCGCCACAGGTGGATGTTCAAAGTCAATTGATTCCGATTCCAAAACTCCGGTTGATACTGCCGGTGGCCGCGTAACTATTAAACTTGCCACTACCACCAGCCTTGATAATTCAGGACTGCTCGCTCACATTCTGCCCGACTTCACCGAAGAAACCGGTATTGAAGTTGACATTATCGCCGTTGGCACCGGAAAGGCGCTCGAGCTGGGCCGTGCGGGCGATGTTGATGTTTTACTGGTCCATGCGCCGGATGCAGAGAGAGAATTTATCTCGGAGGGTTATGGATTGGATCGGTATTATGTGGCCCAGAACGAGTTTGTGATAGTTGGGCCTTTTGCTGACCCGGCTGGAGTTGGAGAATCGAGCGGTATTGTCGATGCGTTTGGGAAAATCCATGACACTGAAGCGGTTTTTATTTCGCGCGGCGATCAATCCGGTACTCATAAACGTGAACTTATAATCTGGGATGAAGCCGGGCTGGATCCTGAAGGCGCCTGGTATATCGAGGTGGGGCAGGGAATGGGGGCTGTACTCACCATGGCCAGCGAACTTGAGGCGTACGCACTCAGTGATATCGGTACATTTTTTTCAATGGAAGATCATCTCGACCTTGTCATCGTCCATTCATGCGACGAGTTACTTGAGAATATTTACTCGGTGATTCCATTGAACGCGGAATTATTTCCGAATCTTAAACACGAACAGGTAGCCGTGTTAATCGAATGGCTTACCGGTCCGGTTTGCGGTGATCTGATTAATCGATATGAAGTCAACGGCCACAGGCTTTTTGACGTCAGATAAATGTTTACTTGCAAGATCAGAGAGGGCGAATCATAGGAAGTGTTCGAGGTTGAAACAGATTATTCGAGAGCGAGGTTTATTAGGATATGACATAGAATAATAATGCAAATAACATCAAATTAACCATAGGAGGATTCATTATGAAATCCCTAGTGATGACAATTACAGTACTCATCAGTTTATTACTCCTTGGTTGTGGTGGTTCATCTGGTCCTACTCTTTCAGAAATTGCAGGCACATACAAACTCAACGGGACAGGGCATGCAACTTACGTCTATGACGACGAAAGGCCTGATCAGGAATATGACTACGATATAAATTTTTATATTGCTATAACGGCAGAAGGGGCATTCTGGCATAGTGGAGAAAAATGCAAGAATGTTAGTTACAACGGCAGTGTGTTGCGTATGAGCGACAGCAGCTCAGAATCTTATATCAGTGAGATTTGTGGCTTGAGGGTCACAACGGAAACAATCGAGCTTCTACTCTATATTATGCCCGGAGCCACTACGGGAGAGTTTCACATAAAAGAAACAGCCCGTACCGAAAGTGATCTCTGTGTAGACGAAATCGGGACACATTTAGGAACGGGTATCTTCATCAAGTGGAACGGTGATGAGTAAACGAGACTATGCCATAGAAAGGGCGATTGAAGGCTTCGACGTAGAGGCTTTTATTCGAAGACGTTGTACTACTGTGAAAGTTTCGGGTGATGAAGTCGAGGCTATATGTTTTAGCTGTTTCTCCCATGAAATGTTCATAAATCTCGATTCTAAACTCGGACAGTGCTGGAGCTGCGGTTGGAAGTAATGTAATTAAAAAAACAGGAGTGAGAATAATAGTTGGATGAATTAACAGGACAAAGTGTCGAAACGGTCGGTTACCTGTCGATGTTTAATGGGGACATCCTTGCACTTATCGGGACATCGTTCAACCTGTCCCTGTGGTCGACATCGATCGCCGCCCTGATCGCCTTCCCGCTTGGGGTCTTCATCGGGCTGTCCGAATTCAAGGGAAGAAGAACTGTTGATATCATACTGAATACTCTTCTTTTCCTGCCGACCGTTGTGGTCGGACACCTGGTTTACATGGCACTTACCAGGGAAGGATTTTTAGGGGATTTCCAACTGCTTTTCACACGTCCCGCAATTATCATAGGGCAGGTAATCCTTGCCACTCCTATAATCCTGACCATGGTTTCCAATACAGTACGGCTGGCGGACCGGCGGATCATTCCGACAGCTTTATCGATGGGGGCCAGTCGAATCAGGGCATATCTGCTTCTGCTTGGTGAGGTGCGAGCTCTGGTGGTTCTCTCGCTGCTCGCGGCTTGCGGACGTGTTATCTCGGAAGTCGGCGTTTCAATGATGCTGGGCGGGAACATTTTTGGAAAAACCCGGACGATCACCACTGGAATCGCCCTGCTTACCAGCCAGGGCGAATTTGCCCAGGCAACCGTCCTGGGGCTTGTACTTCTGGTGATAGTTTTCGGAATCAACATTGTGGTTTACCAGGCTACACACAGGGTGTCTGCATGATTGCCATGGAGTTTAAAACCTTGCAGCAAATCTATGATGATCGGGTTGTTCTCGATATCCCGTCGCTGCCTGTTGAACGCGGCAGTAAGGTTGCCCTGGTTGGATCAAACGGCGCCGGCAAAACTACATTATTGGAGATCGCGGCACTGCTCAAACGACCGTCGTCCGGTGAAATATTCATCAATGGAAAACAAGTAGAATGGCACTCTTTAGATAATTACCGATCGGATATCGCTTTTGTCGCACAGGATCCGTACTTTTTCTCGGGATTCCTTAATAAAAACATGGCATTCGCGCTTACGGATCAACATTTATCGCCCGATGTAAGAAACGCCCGTATAAATAAATATCTTTCACTTCTTGGAATTGAGAAATTTGTCCATAGATCCCCTCGGACATTTTCCGCAGGCGAATTAAAACGCGCGGCGATCGCCCGGGCTCTCTGCAGGGAAACTCCGATAATCCTTCTGGACGAACCATTCACGCATATCGACATCCCAAGTTCAACAATTCTGGAAGAGGTTATAAGTAATTTGCCCGATGACAGCACGGTAATTTTCTCGACCCATGAGTTATCGCGCGCCAACCGTCTGGCCGATACTGTGATTACTCTCGAAGCGGGGAAATTGTCGCCATGGACGCCGGAAAACCTTTTCAGGATGACAGCTTATAAAGTAGATGACGGCATGGAGCTTGTAAGTAACGGATTTGGAAACGGAAATTCCAACCAGGCGGAAAAGATCGCGATCTATTATCCGGGTGACCTCAGGGAAGGTTCCCAGTTCATGGTTTCTCTGAATCCCAAGGAAGTCATTGTGTCGAAGGAACCTGTCAAATCATCGGCACGGAACAGTTACCGGGGATCGGTGAGGCAGATAAAAGCTGTAAATCCACGCAGCGTGCATGTAACAGTTGAATGCCCGGGAAATTTTCCCCTCAGTGCGATTTTAACCGAAAGGGCTATGCGCGAGTTTGGAATAAGTGTTGGAGACGAGGTGTGGGTACATTTCAAATCATCGGCGGTGTATGTCCATGAATAAAACCAGAGTACAAGTTAATAAGGATCTGATTTCAATCAACGAGGCGGTAGGGATAGTACTGGAATCGGTAAATCCTCTGCCCTCGATGAGGGTGATGCTGCAGGGATCGAAGAGCTACAGGCTATCACAACCGGTGTATGCGGATATGGACGCACCTCGGTTCGACAGAGCCATGATGGATGGTTACGCGCTCAAGGCATCAACATCGGGAGAGGGAGTAGAGATTGAAATTGCCGGAGAAATCGCGGCGGGTGAATTCCGGTCCGAACCTGTCCCGCCAGGAAAAGTTGTCAA
>DAOVJF010000081.1 GCA_030673355.1 Planctomycetota bacterium
CGCCGGCTTCGGCTTCGGCGGATATAGCTTCCAGTTCTTTTATTTTATCTGTGGCCATTATTGGAGACCCCTGGGTAAAAAGTCAGCTTGATAAGCCCGATTCGGTAACCGGGTGAATGAACCAATCGTACCCTTAAAACGGCTCAAATATCAACCGGGGGTAAGGTAGAGGTCAGGCATGCAAAAATTATGTTGAATCCGGGTCTGTAATTCCCATCTCCGCCCGGATTTTGCATCGTCAAAGTCACCACGCAGCCAGAATATTATCCTCTCAAGGTTAATCTTAGTGCGTTGATACTGTAATGACTCAAATTTTAGAAACTGGTGAATTGTGCCTGCGGTTATGAATTATTCCTGAGAATCCGGTGTTCCCGATGGTGACGCGAGAATCCCGACCGTGTTTATCGGCCAGTACCTGAAAACCGCGCGCCCAATGATATTTTCCGCAGGGCACGGCCCCCAGACATGACTGTCGCGGGAATTCCCACGATTGTCACCCATCAGGTAATATTCCCCTTCAATCGCGGGAGTAGAGGGATCATCTTCGGCCAGCATTACAAGCGGTTCTGTATAAACGCCCGGCCATTCGATGTATGGTTCATCCAGACGATCACCATTGACATAGACCACGCCGCGCAGGATTTCAATCGAATCCCCGGGAATGCCGACCACGCGTTTGATCCAGCGTTCAGCCTCCTTGTCATTGAGCGGTGGATGAAAAACAACCAGTTCGCCGCGTTCGATCGGGTGCCAGTTCAGCGAAAGTTTGTCGACAATAATCCGGTCATGCACTTTAAGGGTAGGTTCCATCGAAGGTGATGGAATATAATTCGCCTCCGCGACATGGGTTCTGAATAAAAGGACGAGGATGAGTACGATCACTATATCCCTGGTCCAGAGGAACCATGGATTCTGTTCTTTCCTGCTTTTTTTATCCTTTCGTTCTTCTTCTGAATCCGAAACCTGATCTATTTGAGTTTTGTCTGTCATCCCGATATTTCCTCTAACCCCATTCTAATACCCATTAACGTGACTCGCAAGTGGATACAATGGTTCAATAACATTAATGGTTATATTAATTTTTCAAATTTGTATGCTATAATATTTCAGAGGCGCTATCTGTGGTGCGACTGAATCATCAAACTGGCTTCAGTCTGATAGGGATGCTGTTAAGTGTTGCGATTGTCGGCGTTCTTATGGTCATGATGCTGAATTCTTCCGGGTCCTTTTTCGGGACCTCATCCGGTAACCGTAATACGAACGCACTCGGCATGGACATGACCAAGACCATGATGCGTCAGCTCCACCAGGCCGAGCTTACATACCATGCAAACCACAGAACCTATGCTACGTTCGCTGAACTGGTTCAATCCGGGACTATCGCCCGTTCGTATACAAACCGCGCATTAGGCGCAGGCACTCCTATTGTGCGGAATTATGATGTTGAAATTGAGGTTTCCAGAAACGGTTTTGTCATCACTGCAACACCAAATCACCAGGCCGGCGCGGGTCCGAACTCGCCAGTTCTGATAATCGACCTGAGCGGCCGAGTCGAGGAGGTCTGGCCCGAATGACTCACCCACCCCCTGCATCGGATGCAATGGGAGGAGATATGGGAAATGCAGGAAATTCAGGAGAGGACGTTCAGGAACAACGTTTTACATCGCTTGAGTTCCAACTGGAACAAATCCCACCAATGGCGGACCGCATTACCCGCAAACACTGGACCAAAGCCGAAAGGGAGCAGTACCCATTCTGGACATGCATACTAATTATCGCCCTGTTTGGAATCGTTGGAATGGCTGTACGGACGATCTACGCGATTGGGCTTCCCATCGCGATCCTTATGGTAATTTGCCTGGTTCCAATGGTCATTTATCACCTCAGGTCGCTTGCCGGAAGGTTCACTCGCCAGTGGAAACTATTCGCCAGCGATGGTGAATTGTTCCGTTTCCTTCGCGACGCAAGCCTGATGCTTGGACACCCTGTCGAACTCGGAAAACCGGACGAGCATTTCACCACTCACCTTGAGATCCCATTCTCAGAGGCTGTCAATGCAATTAAAACCTATCTTAAAACCACTGCCCTGCCTGACCCGGTACCGGCGGATTCATCTCCGGGCCTTAGAGTAGCCGATGTTTCACTGTCCAGTCCCACAACCAGTGAATCTCACCATGTCATTCAGATTGAATACATTGGCTCGATTTCACGGACCCTCGGCATCAGGGTGAATGCAGTTGACGCAGGGAGCGATGTGACTGCCGGATTCACACTCAGGCCTTCAATGTCGGAAACCCGTGACAAAGTTAAAGAAGGTCTTGCGGGACGTATCCAGGACAGGTTTATCGCGGCAAAACTTCTCACGGATATCCGCGAGGCTGCGGGTGTCGAAGCCATGAGTATCGCTGTAGTGGAATCCGAACCGCCACCCATGGTCGATCACGCGCCCAGCAGCGCTGTGTAATGTTAATAAATAACACCTCATCCAAAATTATTTGTTTTATCGCCCAGGTTTTACTTCATCCCGACACAAATTTGACGTACACCTTTCTCTGACGCGGGCCGTCGAACTCACAGAAAAATACTCCCTGCCACGTCCCCAGCACAAGACGTCCATGCTCGATAATGACCTGCTGCGACGATCCCACGAGTGACGATTTAATATGCGCGTCCGCGTTCCCTTCGATGTGCGCGTAGTTATCGTTGTATGGGACCAGTTTGTTCAGGGTTTCCAGGATATCCGCGCGGACATCCGGATCGGCCGCCTCGTTGATCGTTATCGCCGCGGTCGTATGCGGACAGTAAACGGTGACGATACCCTCCGACCACCCGTTGTTTTTAACCATTTCCCTGAGCTTGTCCGTGATATCGACAATCTCGATCCTGGTACTTGTCGGTACTGTTAGAAATTTCATGGCTAGATCATACTCCTTGCCTTCAACCGAAGATATTCATTGATGACAGAAACGGTCAGATCTTTTGGCTCTACATCAACTACAAGGCATCCCGCCTGGCGTAACTGGCGAGATGCGAGTTCACGGCTGCTCGAAAGATCGCAGGCAACCGCTTTTTCATAAAGCCCGGCCGCGTTTTCAGGAACCTGGCGTTCGATTTCAATAAGCTCCGGATCCTTTAAAAGGACAGCCAGCGGAAGGTGCCTCGGATGTACCGACGGAAGGTGCCCAAGCAGGACCGATGAAGCTGTCGGGTCGACTACATCGGAAAACAACGCTATCAGGCTGCGCTTTCTCCATGTCGCGAGAAATTTTTTAAACGCGCCGGCGTAATCGCTTTCAACTTCCGACGGCTGGATGTCGTAAAGAGCTTCGATGATACGATTCAACTGCGCCATCCCGCGCGCGGGCGCGATGAAGTGCTGGATCTTCGCGTCGAACGCGATCAATCCGACCTGGTCGCCTTTCAGGACCGCTACGTACGCAAGCATCAACGCGGCGTTGATCGCGTAATCGAGACGGGTATGTTCATCGATCCGGCCGATCATCTGGCGTCCGCAATCCAAAAACAGTGCCAGCGGCTGGCTTCGCTCAATCTCATATTCCTTGACAACCAGTGCTCCTTTCCTCGCGCTTGCCTTCCAGTCGATCGCCCGAAATTGATCGTCCGGAAGGTATTCCCTTAACTGGCTGAACTCGGTACCGCGTCCGAACCGTCCTATCGGCTTGAATCCGGCGGCAAACAACGCGCCTTTCCGTGCGAGAAGGTCCCACCTTCGGGTCTGGATCAGGTTTGGATACACCTGTGCTTTTGTTACGTGCCGAATCGATAATCGCTTGATAACAAATCCCAACTGGCCCAGAATACGCAGGTGGACCCCTGGGAACACCACGTCGCCGCGCTTTTCAGGACGGTAGTGGTATGTCAATTCAACCGTTGTTTTATCGGGAATTAAAAATTCAAGCCGTTCAGGATTTGCCTTGCCCGGATCGGGATATTCATCTGCCAGTACGCCCTTAACGGTTACCCCCGACCGGTTGTAAATATCGATCGTAACAGGATTGTCATCGAGCAGGCTGAGTTTACCCTCACAATGCCGGACAATTTCAAAATCGTCCCGGTGAGCGCTGACTATGGAATCCAGGACGATAAACAGCAGTACCAGTCCGATATGAAAGATGAATACGATCTCAGCAAAAGGAAACACGGATTCGGTGAGAATCCAGATCGCAGCAGTCGCGAGGACAATCAGGCTCCGGCGTGTAAGGAGCATAAATGAAGTTTAACATAAGTGGAACACAAGAATCTGTTTTACATATGGGTATTTCAGGAAGTAAAATCACTTTATGGCATCGGTCGATGCAATTAAGAAACCTTTCCGGTTATCCCTTCCCGTTTATCTCAGCCTGTGGGTTGGACTGGTTTCTCTCGTTGTTTACATAATGACCCTTTCTCCCGGAGTGAGCTGGGCGCATCACTCGGAAGATTCAGGCGACCTTATCACCGCATGCTGGACCCTGGGAATCCCGCATCCGACCGGGTACCCCCTGTTCTGCATGGTCGGCTGGATATGGAGCCATGTCGTCGCGATCGGGACGGTCGCATGGAGGATGAATTTATTCAGCGCGTTCTGGGGAGCACTGGCGGCCGCGTTAACGGTAAGGGCGGTCTGGGCAAGTTTCAGCCTCCTGGAGACAAATATTCAATCCCGTTTGACACCTTTCCTGAAAGCTGTCGCGTCGGTTTCCTCCGGATTGCTCCTCGCGTTTGCCACCGATGTCTGGAAACTGTCCGTGGTTACGGAAGTTTATTCGCTGAACCTGTTTTTTACCGCGCTTATCGGCTGGGTCCTGATTGAACTCCTTATAGTTGCCAGGAATATCGATGCAGAGGAAAATCCCGGGGAACTCGACAGGCTCGGCAGACGAAGAGGACAATTAATTCTCTGGCTGGGACTGTCCTGGGGCCTTGCCATGTCCAACCACCTTACTAGCCTGTTTTTACTGCCGGGAATCCTGGTGGTCTGGATTTTCGGTAAAGTACATCCGAAACCGAAGGAAATCGGGATCGGATTACTCTGGCTGTCGATCGGCCTGCTCACCTACCTTTATCTCCCGATACGTTCTTCGATGAACCCAGCGCTGGACTGGGGTAATCCGGAAACCCTGGAGAATTTTCTCTGGGTGGTGTCCGGACGGCAATTCCGTATGCTCATGTTTTCAATGCTCCCGTTCCAGATGCTTAACCAGATTATGCGTTACTCATCAATTCCGGGGGAACTGGGCAGTATCGGTGCACTGGCCGCCATGCTCGGGTTGATAAAACTTCTCCTTGCCCGCAACAGCGGGATCGTGATTCTTCTTGTCTACACCATGCTTTTAACTGCTTCGAGTTTCTACAGCCTCGCAAATTACGCTATATGGGACCCCGAAGGCTATTTACTTCCGATGATCTGGGCGTCCGCGATCTGGGCGGGATGGGGGATCGTATTTCTTGTCGACGCACCTCGAAAACTGGTTCCAATCGGTAAATTTATAGCGGTTCTGATCCTGATATCAGCTCCGATTTTTGGACTTACTGGTCACTGGCACGAAGTAGATCTTTCAGGAACCCGTGAGGCGATTCAATTCGGCGAGGAATCGTTCGAATCGTTCGAGGAGAATGCTGTAGTACTGGAGGTCCGCTACGAACGGGCATTCACGCTGTGGTATTACCGGGAGATCGAATACGCCGACACGCGGGACGACGTCGCGGTGATTTTTGTTGAGCATGCGGGATTCGACTGGGGTCTGGAGCTCATGCGAAGAAAATATCCCGACCTTGTACTTCCGGATGAAGTGATTGTTGCACCGGACAAGGATGCTGCTATTGCGGCATGGATAATTGAAAATAATATCGAAGATCGTCCAATATATATCGGGGCAATCGTGAAATCCCTTTCCGATAAAGGTTACACGTTTATTGCGGTTGGGCTTTTGTATCGTGTTTATCCGCCCGTGGAAACCGAGAGCCAGTCCTTTTAACGTATAATAATATGCTGCCATTATGGTTCAGGAAATTAACCGGATAAAACTCCCCTCCAGACGCGAAATCATCATCGGATGGGTCCTCACCGTGATATTTCTCGCAGCCTATCTTTCCCTCCCGAATATCAAGTACCCTAACGGTGATGTGCACGGCTGGGCTGGCGAACTTGAGGAATTCGCCTCGATGGATGGGAACCTGTTTTTTCCCACCGAAGCCAGGGCCACAGCTCCCCGTGCGGAAAATGTCCCTCTGGAAGTAACCGACAGGCTCGGAAGGCTTGTTAGCGAGGCAGGATGGTGGGCAATCTGGAACCCGCACCATCTCATGTTTGTCCCGACCAATGCGGTACTCTTCCGAATTACCAGGTCCTTTCTGCCCGACATCGATTCCTGGATGTTCCTTCGAATGTGGAACGGTCTTGCATCCGCCGGAACACTTTACCTCTTATATTTACTGATAATAAGGCTCTTCCCCTGTACACCCTACGCAATTCCATGGCTCCTGTTCCTTGGTTCGAGTGTCACATTTTTCCGCTACGCGACCGATGGTTCGCAGTATCCGATACCAATGTTCCTGCTCGCAATCACAGCCGGGAGCATCCATGCTTTTACTGTAACCAACGATGGAAAATACCTTGTCCGGGCAGGATTGTGGTTCGCGACAGGAATTCTCTTTCACCAGATTATCAGCTTGATGGCAATTTTTATCCTTATCGGTATCGCTATCCTGATCCGCGACAGAATAAGGAAAGGAGAATATGTCCGGTGGAGGGAATTTATTATTATGGCCGCCCTGACGATCGGAATCCCTGTCGTTGTATATTTAATAATAATCGGTAGCGCGCTTTCATCGGTCGGTGAATTGAGTTTCGTAAATATTTTCAAATACACAACCCTTTACGCCCAGGGCGATAAATACTGGACCGGCGAAGGAATCCAGGGATTTTTCACAAACCTCGGCACCTTCATTGGATTTTTCTACGACAACCAGCGGACTTTGGGGTTGCTTTTCCTGAACCCTTTCTTCACTGTATTAGTAGCGGTCTTACCGGCGTTATGGGTGACAGCCGTTCTGAATTATAAAAAACTTACCCCAATTATCAGGTGGTGGCTGTACCTGTGCCTGTTGTGGATCGCGCCGCTCCTGATTTTCCTTAGTTTCTGGGTGCCGGGCCATGAATTCTACCACCTTCTGCTTACGATTCCTCTTGGTTTGATGGTGATAATCGGGGCTGAATCCGCACGTCACGAAGGTAAAAAAGGCTGGGGAGATATCGGAGTTTTCTGGGCATGGTGCATAATTTCTATCATTGTTAATTTTAAACTTGCCCTCATCGGCGTCCAGTTCGGAGCCGGCTGATTATTTAAGATTCCCTTAATCGTTAATTCGGAATTCTGGCGTTGCCACGTGTAATAGTTTTAAGGTAATGTACGCTGACTGGTGGAACCATGGGTCAGACGATTGTCGAAAAGATACTTACCGAGCATTCAGAAGTCGAAACGTGTACAGCGGGCGACACGATCCAGTGCCGTCCAGACCTGATTATGGGCCACGATCTTACGGCACCCCATGCGATAAATATATTCAGGGAAATCGGGATCGAAAAGGTTGCGGATCCCGATAAGCTCGTTCTCATCCAGGACCATTTTCAACCCGCGAAGGATATTAAATCCGCCGAGCTTGGTCAGGCGATGCGTGATTTCGCAAGGGAGCAGGGGGTTAAAAAATACTACGAGATAGGGCAGGGCGGGATATGCCATATACTTTTACTTATGGAGGGCATGATTCGTCCCGGCATGTTTTTAGCCGGAGCCGACAGCCATACCACGACAGCCGGCGCTCTCGGCGCATTGGGAATCGGAATTGGCGCCACCGATCTCGCGGCGTTGATGGCGCTGGGGGAAATGTGGCTGGTGGTTCCGAAGACGAGGAAGATCGGGATCACCGGAAAACCCGGCCGTTTCATCGGGGGAAAGGATATCGTTCTTAATATCCTCGGGAATATTGGAGTCGAGGGGGCTATGAACGATGCCCTTGAAATTACCGGCCCGGCATTTGAACACCTTAGGGTTTCAGACAGGATAACAATCGCGAACATGGGTGCTGAAACAGGGGCAACATCGGTAATAATCCATCCTGATGAAACGGTTAAATCCTGGCTGTCTGAAAGATCGGACCGGGAATACAATCCGGTTTTACCGGACGATGACGCGTCTTATTACGGGGTTTCATCGATCGATATCTCACACCTTGAATCCCTCGTTGCCGTTCCGGACAGTCCCGCCAATGTTGTCCCGGTTTCCGAACTAAGTGAAATAGAAGTCAACCAGGTATTTCTGGGCAGTTGTTCAAATGGGACAATTGAAGATATTAGGAATTTTATAGAAGTCCTTGGCGATAATTCATTTTCACCACATACACGGGTGATAGTAATCCCTGCTACTCAGGATGTATTTATTAATTCACTTAAGGAAGGCCTGATCGAGAAAATTGTCGACGCGGGAGGTGCGGTGCTGACACCGGGATGCGGGCCATGTATCGGTGGACATTCCGGGGTGCTTGCGGCTGGTGAAATTGGCCTCAGCACATCGAACCGGAATTTCAAAGGGCGAATGGGACATCCGGAGAGCGGGATTTACCTTGCCGGACCCGAGACAGCCGCAGCGACTGCCGTAACAGGGAGAATCACCGATCCCACCGAAGTCGCGGGTTAGTCACTCCACCATTTCCAGGATATGACATTACCGGAGAATAAATTTGAAAATCAGAACTCCACGGCACAAAAGATGCCGTTTAGCTACAGGATTCTTTTGTGGATAATCATTGTTAACATAGTAATTGCAACTTTTGTTGTATGGTCTATGGCTTTTGTTATCCTCAGGCAATACCAGAACTATGACTTGATCCAGGTGTGGGATTTCAGGATACTCCTGATCGGTTTTCACATTATTTTCCTGACACTCTCACTGATCGGATGGCACATGCAACTGACATGGCACCGTCTCGACGACATGATGCTGTACCCGTACGCCATGATTATCGGAATCCTGATGTTGAACGCGGCAACCGTCAAACTCGTAATAATCGTGTTATCCACGTGAATGTAAGAATAAATTAGAA
>DAOVJF010000023.1 GCA_030673355.1 Planctomycetota bacterium
AATGTCAGGATACTGGTGGGAGCCGCTTCCGACCGTGAGACCGGTGAATTAGAACCTGAGATCGAATATTCAGGGACAGCAGGGAGCATTAACCATCTGGGTGAATTAATTATCGAACTTCACAACGGCGGCGAATATATAACAAAAATAGACGATGTGATCATTCCCCTTGATAAGTGATTGAGAAAAATGAAGAGTTTCTTCATTTTTTTCCGGGTTACCGCTTTTCACCCGACCATGTTATGCCGATATAATCAGTATTGCCTCTTTACAGACGATTAAGGGGAACCTTTGGCCTATGCAGGTGTCAGTGAAAAATACCAGGCGTCCACAGTTTAAGCAACCCGAATCATTTCCATTGCCCATGGGGATGCGGATTGCTTCAGGAGTCAAGCGAATTACCGGCACTGCATGGATGCCATTTCTGATTTTTTTAATCCCCTGCTTAATTTTCTGGCCTACCCTCAATGTCGGCTTCGTGTCGGATGATTATCTTTACCATGCCGCGTTTAGCAACACTTTATGGGATTTCCTCGAAAAAACCATCCTTGTCGGGTCTAACGGAATAATGACCCCGGAATTTTTCAGACCTCTGGGGATAATCAGCCTTAAACTGGATTATTTATTCTGGGGTCCCGACCCGGTTGGATTTCATCTGACCAATATTCTCCTCCACTCAATAAACGCCGTACTCCTTTTTTACCTGGCGGGATCATTCGGGATGAGAAGGGCCGGAGCATTCGCCGCGGGATTATTTTTCGGGCTTTACCCGTTAAATTCAGAACCCGTGTCCTGGATCAGCGGACGTTTCGATCTTCTGGCAACGACATTTATCCTGTTGATGCTTCATGCATGGTGCATTGGGCGAATGAGAAATGATTTACGCTGGATGATTCCCTCGATCATTATGTTCTTACTTGGAACGCTTTCGAAAGAAAATGCCGTTGCCGGATTAGCTTTACTGCCTCTTACCGACTGGCTTCTCCGAATGAGGACAAAAAAGGAATGGGGCACTGCCATTGGCTGGCAATGGAAGTGGTATATCGTATTCGCCGCTGTTGCCATTGTAGTTATATGGCTGAGGGTACCATTGTTCGGCGATATCGGAGGGTATGGTGATGAGCATGCAGGGTTAGCATTTTTCGGTGTTCCGTTAACCATTTTGTGGAGTAACTTTTTTAATGAAAACCTGAAGATGCTTTTCAGTCCTGTCTCGAGGATTCTCTGGTCCGAATGGGGGGCATTCCCCCAGCAGTTATTAATCGTCATTGCAGCGGTTTTTTACTTAGGACTGCTTGCAGCACTCGTACGGATAACTGTTGCCGCTATCAGAACCGATGGATCCATGCTGGTAATCTCAGCATCGGGAATCGCGTGGATCATCCTGATGATGATTCCCGTTACACCCATTGAAGGCGTGCAGGATTCCCTTAGCTATGCAAGGTTTTTATATCTTTCTATTGCCGGACTGGCGCTATTGACAGGGGTCGCAGTGGGCCTTGGATTCAATTCCGGGAAAATTGTCCGCCGGATTACACTTGTAATTTTCATTCTGACACTATTGGCTTCAAGCACTGTTCTGACAAGGCATAACCTGACCTGGATCGAAGCCGGACAAATCGCGTCCCGGATAAATACGACCATGGAGACATTTTCATCGCAACTTACTGATAACTCCACAATATTTACAATAGAACACCCACTTCTATGGAAAGGCGCAGGCTGTTCACCAACCCAATACAATTCATACCTTGAATACCGGTACGGTTGTGGCGGAATCAACGTTGTCGAGATGCCTGTAGCCCCGGATGATATAGACATATGGTGGAGGGATTTGAGTGAAAGCTATGCCAGGCCAGCAATAGGGTTTGTATGGAATGAGTCTACTCAGACAATCGATGTATTACCTTTGTTTATCCCCGATGAAATATCAACAGTTGCAGGCCCAGAGGAACTTGTATCTCCAGATCATGGAGTTGGTGAACCGGAAGAAATTAATGTATTCCCCGAACCGGGTTGAATCCCGCAAATCATTTTATTCATAAAAATACCCGCCCGGATTTTCAGGGCGGGTGAGATCGGGCAAATTTTCTGTATTAAGTCCAATCCTGTTAAACAAAAATTGATTGGAATTTAGGGGGACACCTGCTTTTCGACGGGCGAAAAGAGGTGTCCCCGATCTCGAATCAATATTTAATTAATAGGATTGGTCTAAGTTAGTCGGTTTCCTCGAATGCGCTGCTGATTGCGACCCCGGTTTCAATAAAAACCAGTGCGGCTTCGATTGTATCTATGATAAATTGCTCTTCCTCAACTTCGAGCCTTGCATTAAGGGCATCCATGGCAACATCCTGTAAATCATCCAAGCCATATGAGTAAGGCAGTTTACCAAGTCCCCATGCCGCAGCTTCACGGACGAAATGGTCTTCATCGTCAAGCGCTTCAATGAGGGTATGGACACCGTCCTCGGATGGGATTTTTCCCAACGCGTAGCAGACTATAGATGGCTCATTCTCAAATTCACCGATGATGATGGTATCGAAAGTTCCGATACCTGTTTCACCCATAGCCCACAGAACACTATTTTTCAAGTTAACGTTCTCATCATCGACCGCCATCTGGTAGACCAATTCGAGTCCCTCTCTGAGGTCGGTGTCACTGAACGTGCTTGAATTGTCCCAGGGATTCCCCTCGGGTTGACCGAGGAGGAACACAATTTTATCCAGAGTATCCTGAGTTATCGCCCACGCCGATGTTGATGTCAGGAGGATTATAATCAGCATTCCGAAGAAAAGTTTAGTTCGCATATTGTCACCTTTCTGTCGATCGTTTATTCAAAAACCAGTCTCTTTCCTTAAAATTCACTTTATTTCAGTTTATGGATACGGGTAGTTACCTTCGTTACCGCTTATCCATTCATCGACCCATATCCACTGGGTTTCCCAAAGGTCATAATCAGTCACCGGTGTAAAGAATGAATACCACATGAGCTGTTTCGGAATTTTACCGGAAGCACCGGGAGGATCCGGATAGCATGCGTCATCATCGCAGAACAACCAGGGGAGGTCAGGTGGCGGTCCGGTGCAGAACGTGTTCGTTGTCGCACACGATGTCCCGTCCGAAGCGTCGTACTTATAGTCAAAATTACCCAGCAAATCGAGGAGGTACTGATCCCAGAACCTTGCCATTCCGTGGCCAAGTTCATGGGCGAGTACTATTTCAAGTTCGTTAGGTGGTAACCCACGGACCGTAGATCCCATAACGATACAGACATTAAAGGTATTATGGAAAAAGCCCGGACACAGTACCCTGCAGAATGCCGCGCCAGTATTCCCGGCCTTGCTTTGGTTTACAAAATAGACATTGATAGCATCCGGGTAGTTCCAGCCAAAGTCGTTATGCATTAATAAATATTCATTTCCTGAGAGATTCCAGTAGGCAGGATTGGTAATCCAGTCGAAATTATTTCCAGTAGCGAGTTCGAAATTGAACCCGTACTGGTTCCAGAACGTGTTGGTGTCCATAAAATCGGCAGCCGCCCTTGGCCATGTTGTTGCTTGATTACCCGAACCATCTAGCGCACACCAGAACGCGAGCCAAACGTTCCGCATTTTGGGATACCCGGTATCCGTTGACCAGCCTGAACTACCTGCCGTGTTCCTTGCTTTGATCTGGTAATCGATCGGGTTGGTAAAACCACTGTAACGGGCATTGGTGTCAAGATACTGATTTGGGTTAGCTCCAGGTATAGAAACTAAAGTGGTCCATCCCCATCCAACACCCCAAGTGTAGTCATACCTTTCGATATCGTAGAAATCAACAACCCCGGAGGAATCAGACCATGTCAACTCGACTGATCGATCGGTAAGGATCAGCATGTCGCCGTCAGATGCCTGGAAGTTGGGGACCGATCCCGGGAATGCCGCAGCGGCGGTGTTAACTTCAAACGTACACGTCGCACATACATCCGGAGGACCATGACATGTTAACGGAGGGTTACCCTGGTCCTGGATCGCTACATCAATCGTGTGCCAGCCATCAGTCAGCCCGGTAAGGTTAACGGAAGTCATGTCGGCAACCCATGGCTCCCACGGATTACTGTCGAGTTTGTACGAATATGAAAGCGTCAAGCCGGAATCAAGGTCATCGATGCCAGTCCATGTAAACAGGTAATGATCAACGAGAATATAATTTACCGGGCAGTTATCGATAGTTACATCCGGGGCAAAGTTGACGTTGAACATGCACCAATCCTCTGCCACAAGCTGCGGATTTCCGCTGTCACGAACCTGGACTGAGAATAAACGGGGTCCCGATGTCAGCGGTGTCCACAGGTAACTGGAGATACCAACCTGCCAGCCCTGCCATACGCCATCCAGACCAAGGTTATACTCAAGAGTCAAAGGACTGTCGAGATCATCACTTGCAGTCCAGTTAAAAGTATATGCCGGATTATTGACATCCGGTACCGGGCAATTTGTAATGCTTATTGTCGGTGCCAGGTTCACCTTGAAATTACACTGGTCCTGATCGGTTTCACCAAGAGGATCCTGAACCCGGACATAGAACACATGGTTGCCGGATGACAGGCCTGTCAGGGCAAGCGATGTATCCGTCCCCCGGTCTATCCACGCCCCGACATCGAGTTTGGTTTCATAAGTGAGAGTATCCAGGTCGGGATCGCCACCGAACCATGTAAATACGATATTATCCGCGTTCAGATCCTGTTCCGGACAGTTTTCTATCGTAACCGTCGGAGCGAAGTTGACGCTGAAATTGCAGACCGCCTGGTCTTTGTAGCCATCACCATCTTCTACTTCGACAATCAACTGGTGAGGTGCGCCCGATGTCAGCCCGTTCAGGGTGATACTCATGGAACCAACAGGCAATTCAACCCAGCCAGCTGAGTCGAAGTTATACCGGACCTTCATCTCTGAAAGCGGTGTATTGTCATCAGAAACATTCAGGTGCCAGGTATACCAGGAAGATCCAATATAGGGAAAGCAATTTGCGAAAGAGACGCTTGGTGGATTCGACAGGGGCGGAACCAAAACAAAGAACGTACAGGTCTCTTCGGCCACCTGGCCGTCATGGTCACGACACTGCACATACACAGTGTGCTGTTCCTCGGTCAGGTTTTCAATGTGAGCCACCATCCTGTTTATTTCCCAGTCCGACCATACGCCGTCATCCAGTTTCCATCGATATTCCAGGAGTTTATTCGGTGTTACATCGTCTTCACCGACCCATAACATAGTAGTATTTTTGACTTCAAGAACATCTTCCGGACAATTAGTAAATTCGACCACCGGCGGGTTGTTACATATGTTGCCCATATCGTAGAACAGCCGCGCATAACCTGAAAGGATGGCATATTCGGGATATTCACCGTTCAGACCGTTTGAATAATCCCCCTGCTCCCCGGTCACTATTGTGATCAGGACATCATTGTCGTACGGGCACGGTCCCTGCGGCACGACTTCGCCAATGTCGAGGATCAGTTTCACGGAATGGGGGGCGGAACCATCGAATTCCGACCAGCCCCCGGGATAGAAAACCAGCTTGGTGCCACCATTGATAAACTCATCGGGACTGTCGAGTACGATCGAGTGTATCTCACCTGGGATGCTGGGCTCGCCCGACATCTGCTGCCAGTCGTAAATTTCCAAAGTTAGTTTAAGTTCCCCGCCGCGGTCATACATATCGTGCCAGAAGAGCGTGCTGCCGGCGGTTGATATATTGCAGTAAAACGCCTCCTGCATATTCGCATCGGCGGGAAAATCACCCGGTATATGAATCGGAGGATCGTTTGCCGGTACCGCCCAGCTAACGATAAACGCATACTGGAACCTGACATCCAGCTTTCCATAAACAATCGGGAAATCGAGCTTGTAATTCCTGCTTAAGGTATCATATACAAAGAATGCACCACGATTGGAAACGTTAGTGTCGCTCTGGAAATAACTGGTAATATCCCCTGTCGGGTTAAGATTGTGGGCGAAGTACTTGTAAGGGTTAATGGTCGCACCCCAGGCCTCACCCTTGTTACCCATAATGCCTTCAGTAAACCCGAGAATACCCTCGATGGGAAACTCCATCTGGTTGAACCATCGAGTGTACCCGTCCGCATTTTTCAGAATCGGGTCGTATGCGGGATTGGCGTAAATAATGTCCGTATTCGAGCCGGCTTCATATGCTCCGGTAGTGATAATAACGCCGAGCAGGTCGAATGCCGTAAAGACTTCCATGTCTGGGAAAGGATGGGTCAGTGAGAGCCTGACCTCGCATTCACCCGTAATGAACAGCTTTTCCATATTGATCATTTCGATCTGGAAGTTTGCCGGATCACCCATCGGCGGCTGGATGAAAATATTGATATTGAACGTGTAGTCGACTCCCCTGAGCGGCACAACCGTGAACCCGTTCTCCTCATCCCATGATATGTCGCAGTAACCGAACAGTGCCTTATTCCCGGAAGTCCCGGGATCAGGCATCGGGTAGTCAACGGCACCGGTGATGGATGGCCCGGACGTCGTCTCATTTTCAGGACCGGTGCCCGGAACGGCTGGATTATCACCACCTTTTTTACCGCATCCCGGCAGAAGTAACAGAAGCACTATTACATATGACAGGAGATGGATTAATCTGGTTTGTAAGAGTTTCACGGGATTTGCAGCAGGCATCAAAGGCCTCCATGTGAAAATTGTGCCCCTCTGGAGCAGTAAACATTACCTTATGTATAGAATCGCCAAATTATGTGCCGTGTTACGGAACATGGATACGGGCTTGAGGAGTTGACGGCTGTAATAAAAATAAACCAGCGATCACTTATAATGTTATAACCTTACAAGGATTCTGTCAACCGGTACAGGTTCCTAACGCGATTAAAAATATATACAAAAAGGCGCGGACGAATCCGCGCCGAGGCTCCATTGGATGTATTTAATACATTGCACTTACAGGCTATGGTTTGGAAGTGCCATCATTCGTCACAACCAGAACCGGCCTTTCGGTGTAGTCTCCATCCTGCTCCGATTCCCCACTTATAATTCTCCAGTACTCAATTAAGCTTTCCTCCGGACAATCAAACGAAAATCCCGCTTCAACGAGTTCGGTCAGAATGTCCCAGTCGGTTATTACTATTTCGTCGTCAACTTCGGCATAATAGGAATCCTGGTCTGGAAAAGTGTTGTAAAGAATGTAGAAACCATTCAGGAGGTCCCTGGTCCGGCTGTTATTTTCCCAGGGATCAAGAATACATCGAACCGCGGATGACGCTGTGTTACTTCTGTCGATTGAATTAATCGAGATGTTCTCCCCAGCGAACATATCTGTTATCTGGATCATCACGCTCTCTGGAACCGGGGACCAGTTGATCGGGACAACGCCATTATCCCCACTCTGGTTAAAAAATGGTGTGGACGTTTCAGGAGTCAGACCATCCGGGTCATCCCCGGTGTTATTTTTATCTTTGGAGCATCCAATTGATATTGACTGCAAACCGCAAATCACAACAAGGCTGAAAATAATCAAACTTAAAGTTATTTTATATGCATTCATTTTTCCTACCTCAAATTTCAGTATTTCGAATTAAATCCTTCATATCATTATTCAAGACCATAGTCCGTTAAATGACCGTCGCTATCCGCGTCATCCACTGCTATGGGATCATTGTTTAACATTCCACTCAGTGCGAGGTACGGGTTTACAATTCCCGATCCTAATTCACCGATGTAACCCGGGTTATTTTCATAAACGTCATTGGTATACATTGTCAGAATCTGCACGCACTGCTCGTTGGTTAAATTCGTATTCGCCGAAAAGAGTAACGCTGCGCATCCCGACACGAGCGGTGTCGCCATACTGGTGCCGGATAGAAACGCGTAACTGTCATCAAAATATGTCGCGTAAATCCCGGTACCGTAGGCTGAAATATCAACCCATCCGCCGTAATTTGAAAAACTTGCTTTATCACCGCTCTTGTTTATCGCTGCGACCGCGACAACATGGTTATGGGCTGCAGGATAATAAGGCATATTCGTATTTGAATTCGCAGCGGCCGCTATAAGAACCTTGCCTCGTAACCAGGCCCCATCGATCGCGTTCTGGAGCAGGCTGGACTCGTAGGTCGTGCCTATCGACATGCTGATTACCTTGACTTCCGATATGTTAGTGGCGTAATCGACAGCATCAATAATCGCCGAGAAAGTCGCTCCGGTGTCTCCATTGGTTGGGAAAATCCTCAGGGGAAGGATAGTAACATCATATGCGATCCCCAATGCGCCGATTCCGTTATTCGCCTCAGCCGCGATAATACCCGCTACGTGTGTTCCGTGGCCGACGTTCTGATCGGGCACGCCATCGCTGTTGTTATCGACACCGTCGCCCGGTGTTTCTCCACCAAGACCGTCGCCGCCAGAAATGAAATCCATGCCGGGAACAACATTGGCATCAAGTTCCGGATGGTCTCTATCGACACCGGTATCGATCACAGCTACCCAGACATCCGGTGTTCCGGTTTCAATTCCCCATGCGAGTTCCGCATCGATCTTGGGAAATTCATGTTTCAAATCATAGTCAGGGTCATTCGGCAGGATTGCCGTGTACGCGAAATAGTTAGGTTCAACTATCTCAACCATCGGATCATCCGCTATTTCCCGCATGGCCGCGGCAAGGTCCACATCGGGATCCATCTTCATTCTGAAAATCGGTTCATTCCTGGAAATTCGTTCGAGGACACGGTAATCCTGGCCGGTCCTGAGATTGAGTATGCCTGTCAGGGGCGCATCGTCGATAAGTTTCACGAGCAACTCACCCGCTACCGCCGGAGCCGTGTACCCGGTCCGGGCATCTGTAAACATTATTTCGTGTACAGGTTCATCGGGAAGGACACTAAATTCATAAGGATTGTATGAAACGATGACCACCATTCCGAACGTCTCGTCGATCCCTGCGTAAATCGGTTCAAATACCAGTTGTACACTTCCCTCAGTCCGTGGCGCCACCCATTCGTATAAACCATTACTGGATATAATCTCCATCCCGACGTTATTACCGTCAATAACCCAGGAACCACCCGTGCAGATGGCTCTGAAGCTTACATCGGAAACCTCCGGAGCGAGTGCAAGAGTAATAAGATGAGCAGATCCGGGGATTACCGAAGCTAAGGTTGTGCCCGTTTCTATAATAGTACCGTCAAGTCCAACATTACCGGTGTTGAGGTCGAGGTTACTATAACCGGAATCCATGTCCGGAACCAGATTATTGTTAACCGGGTCTGAACCTCCACAGGCCGTCAAAGAAGAAAGCAGGAGGGCAAAAGATAATATAAATGTAATGCGCAATAATTTCATATATAAACACCTCTGAAAAATGGCGATCATTCTAACTGTGTGCAGTTATCGTGCCATATATCATCTTATAGCAATTATAACCAAAAACTCTGTATCCTTCTATTAATGGGGCATTGCGAACGGCCTATATCACTTGATTAATCCAAATCCGCCCACAATGTCGACGGAATGTCCGAAACGGACATTTTGACCGCACAATCTGTCGTCACGACTACCCATTTTTCCGCGGGTATTGATCTTAAAACACACTGGCTGTATTTAATTAACCTGTATCCAGGTATATAATCTTCCGCATGCGCAACCTGACTGGCGTTATCCACATCCCATTGAATGTATGGTAAATTCTTTAATGAACCGAAGGCCATAAGACAGGTGTGTACAGTGAACTTCCATGAGATCATTCAGTCTGATTAATCAAAAGGAGCTTGCGGAAAAAAAATAGTATTATTCGGCTGGATACTCACCAATCCGCATTAGGTAAGAAACTTGAGAATTCATGAACGATATCCAAACTCCAAATGGATCCCCGTATTCATGAAATTAGCGGGAATTATTTTCCTTGCGGTATATTTATTGTATTTCCCGGTATTCGCGCAGGATGGCATTAACCTGTACGGGAGTAACGAAGTCGAGGTTGAACCGTCCGAACTCGGACAGGTGCTTGAGGAAAGGATAGAGGATGAAGAGGAAATTCTTGCCGGGCAGACCGCGGAAGGCCTGACAATGCAGGTCCGTCTGGGTTTCGGCAGGTATATCAGGCGCGGCCAGTATTTTCCGGTCACCGTAACAATTGAAAACACAGGGCGGTCCAGAACCGGCGAAATAAGAATAATCAGCCAGGACCCACTCGAACCCCTGACTGCGGTTTTCAAGGCTGAATGCAATATACCCACAAACTCGAGGAAAACTTACTACCTCTACCCGTATGTATTTAATCCCGACCCATCGCCCTCGATCTATATCCAGTACGTCGAGAAAATCCCGGTATTGACCGAAACTCTCGATCTCGTAATGCTCAATGACGAGGAGAATCTATGGATGGAGGTAGCCGATGAGGGAGCGTCGTTTACATTTATGGCAAATTCGATACTCCCAAACGGGTCATCATTTTCAGATATTTCGCAACTCGTTGCCGAAGAGCCGGTGTCTTACTCATATGGTTCCTATGGTTCACAACCTTCAAGCGGCGATGAAGCGAAAATTGATTACCAGGAAATTAATCCTGTGACCGGGTGGCTTCGTTCAGGAAACCTGCCCGACCGTGCCGAGGGTTACAAGAGTATCGATGGATTGATCCTGAATACGCGCAGGCTTTATGAATTGACCGAAGACCAGATGGTCGCGTTGATGGAGTGGATAGCAGGCGGTGGAAATATGATCGCCTGGCTGGGAGATGATCCCACACGATACCAGGGGTCTTTTCTTACCGGTGCGGTTGATGGTGGCGACTGGGTCGGGCCATCGGTAATTACAGAACCGGTTGTCAGGACAACGCTGACATCGTTAACCGCGATACCCGGGCTGACCGGTAATCGGACAGTCCTTGGAAATTTCCCTGTTACTTACGCACCTCAGGACTCCGCAAGAACGCTCCTTAAAGAAGGCGACATACCTGTTCTGCAGCATCTGAGTTTCGGACGCGGTGACATCCTGCTTTCCGGTCTGGATCTCGCCGCGCTGAAAAATGTAAACCCGGACGGACTCGACAGGTACATGTCATTCCTGATGGGTTACCTGATGTCGCAGGATGACAGGCCCTCCTACATCATAAGAAACCACCCTGATTATTATACTTTCGGCATGCGAGGTGGATTCTCCGGTCCCGATGACGACCAGCAAAAATTTGTCACGCGGTCATTTTATAATGTCCTTCAGAACCTCGATAACACGATCCAGACCGATAATCTAACTGCCCTGCCCTCATTAAAAGCCATAACACTTTTCTTGATTGGCTACATATTCATCGTCGGCCCGATCAATTATTTCATCCTTCTGAAAATGCGTCGACGTGAATGGCTGTGGTATACGATACCGCTGATTGTGACTGTCTTTATTCTCGGATCCTATTCCTGGGCATTGCAGACCAAGGGTTCAAAACTGCTACTGACACGTGTCAATGTAATCGATGCCTACCCGGAGCATGGACTTGCCCTGCAATCGAGTTATTTCGGTTTATTCAGACCCGCGGCCCGTTGTTATGATGTAAAACTTGCCGGAGAACAGGACCTGATCCGCGAACTCGAGATTCCTAACCCATCTCCAACAATGTATGGGATGTCAGCAGACGATCAAGGTTCAGACGATCCGTTGACACTCATACAGGATGGGGAAGGAAACACAGCTTATGCCGATAACGCATATATCCGTATCTGGTCGGAGGTTCACTTTGAAACCGAGGGGGCAATTAATAATCCGGGATTCGTTGCCGCGGACGATGTGTCGCTTGTGAATAATCACCTCCGGGGAACGCTCGATGTCTCACTGGATATTGAACTTGAACATCCCTTCCTTTTCTACTACACGCGCGGCGGATTTTCCACGCAACCGCTCAGCCAGGACGGGGACCCGGTTCTGAGCCACGGTAATTTCGCTTTCGACCTTTTCCTCGACATACCATCGGCAGACCCCGATAACGGTGTAGCCCACGATCTTGGGTTGTCGCCAAAGGAAAATGAACTCAGGAATGTGGCCATTGATATTTTGAGAGCACGACGGCACCAGAACACTCCCATGGATGAAATAATACTGGCGGGATTCATATCCGGAGTGGCAGCGAGGCCATTGGAGTCACCAAGGGTGAGGTCTGTCAGGGAACAGACTCTCGTCCTGTACCATATTCCACTTGATGATGTCAGTGGGCCGTTCAATGTCGACGATGCCACAGGTCACATTCTCGGCCTCCGTGCGACTAACATGGAAATCGAACGGAACGTCGATTTCCTCCTGGAAGACGGCGAGATGATCTATTCAGTCACGTTCCCACCGATAAATAATCTGACTGATATGCCAGGATTATTAAAGCTCACTGTGGAAGTCGGCAGATCCGGTGGTCGATTCATTTTCACCGCGTTCGACCATCAACAGAACCAATGGGTTTCACTCCCCGAGTGGAACACGTCAGGTTATAATATTACTCTCAGCCTTAATAATATATCCCGGTTCATAGCCGATGATGGAAGAACCCTCTTATTGAAGATCGAGGGAAATCCGGAGAA
>DAOVJF010000270.1 GCA_030673355.1 Planctomycetota bacterium
CGCTCGATGAACTTTTACCTCTGGATGAAATAGAGTAAATGCAGGCGGGGTGTATGTGGTACGAATTAGAAGCGCGTCGCTTGCTGCTGTATCATGGAAGCTTGGACTAGCAGCCGGGACAGCTGGTAGGGGGGCATCCTGAGTTTTTGGATTCTCGTGATTCTCCAACACTATTGGAAAAATGTATTGTTGGACCATTTACCTATTCCTTTATCCCGATTATTCGATTATAATTAAGGTTATTAATCCATTCATTTCATGCCTTCCTGAAACTCGACTCCAGTTAACTCTTTATGATCGAACTGCTTCTACAGGAGGCTGAAAACATGAGATTCCTTCAGATCAGTATAATCATCTTATTCGTTCTACTGCAGGGTTGCGGAGGCAAGTCAAGCCCGGTTACAACTCCAACCAGTCCAGCAGATACCCCATCCCATCTTACCGATTCACAAACAATGATCCCCACAAACCGCTATATGTGGGGAGTCTGGGACGTACGCATTTCCGAAGATCGCGACACTGTCGAGATTATACCCGACCGGAATTCCACGATGCATTTCAACACCGTCAGGCTTATGGAGGAGCGTCCGTGCACGACCTGTATTGTACTTAGTATCAAACAGCTTATTCCCCCTGATGTTCTCTCCGTTGATTTCAGGCTCCAGCACCCTTTTCCAGGTCCCGTGAACCTTAGCGCCTTCGATTTAAGGGGAATCATCATCAATGGCGCCGACTATAAGTTCCCAGCAAACAATCGCGCTGTCGGTATGGGCCATGACAAACTGGTACTGCTCGATCCTGACGGTTACACGTCCCTTTTCAACCCGACGGAGTTCCCCGAGGATTCCGGCGTACCTCCAATTTTGAGATATTTTCCAGGCAAACTCGAACTGGACGGCGACCTTTCATCAACGCTGAATCCATTTATCGCGTACTCGCGGGATCTTCCGAGGCGGGTGTTTTATACCGCGTCGGCAGAAACCAGGAATATCCATGTTCGCCTTCCGGACGGACCGGTCGAGTTTGGCTATGCCGTGGACGCATCATGGATGCCTGTTGATTATGTTATCAATCCGATTTTCGATTTCCCACCTGAGGCTAATTGTGTTGAGGCTTACAGGATCGAACTTCCTGATTACATGGAGGTCAACTCCGGTGAGATGTCCGAGGTGGTGGTTGAGATTTTCGATCACCAGGGGATTGAAACTATCTCATCGGTAACTGCCGAAGCGCCTGAAATTTTTTCGGGAGAAATTCCGTTTGATTTTGTTGAATCGACCGGTGTTGAGAGCTGTACATATTCTGGCGAGATTACGAATGAGCTTAATGCTGTTCCCGGAAATTACCCGATACTTTTCAGAGTGACCGATAAATTCCTGGATGACATTCACGGCCAGGTTGACGCATATCAGATCGGGGAAGTTACTGTGGTCGAACCACCGAAGGTTGATCCGATCGCTATTGCGGATGCCGATCCGTTATCTGTTTATACGGGTGATCAGGTTCATTTCTTCGATGATGGTTCCTACGATCCCGACGGCGGAGACATCGTATTATTTGAATGGGACTGGGAGAATGATGGCCTTCCTGATGAAACAGGGGAAGATAATTTTCATTCGTGGACTGATCCGGGAACTTACGAAGTGCAGTTCAGGGTTACCGATGATGAGGGAGCGACTGATGTACTGGATGAACCGATTGTAATTGAGGTGATTGACGAAACTGTCGGTGGTTGGGCAGTACATGCTGGCGGGACGGATTCTGATGTTGGCAGAAGCATCACAACGCTTTCGGACGGTTCCACAGTTGTGACAGGAAATTTTAAAGGTTCAGCTACATTCGGAGAGGGTAACCCAAACGAGACTGTTCTGGTATCGCATGGAGGCGATGATATCTTCCTGGCGCGGTACAATCCTGACAGTACCCTCGCCTGGGTAACTCATGCGGGAGGTCCGGGCACCGATGCCGGCAGCGGTATCAGTGCGCTTTCGGATGATTCAATTGGGTTAATCGGATGGATCCAATCTACGGCAATATTCGGGGAAGGTGAGCCGAACGAGACTGTCCTTGTTTCTATTGCTTCCACGGATATATTTGTGGCCCGGTACAATTCCGACGGAACGTTTGCATGGGCAAATTCCTCAGGCGGAAAGGGTCATGATGAAGGTCGCGGGATTACTGCACTTTCGGATGATACATTGGCCGTGACTGGAAATTTCAGAGATAAAGTTGTATTTGGAAAGGGTGATCCAAACGAGACTGTTCTTCACTCGGATGGCTACCATAGTGATATTTTCATTGCTCGATACAATCAGGATGGTTCTCTTATATGGGTCAAACGTGCCGGTGGAAATGATTTTGATGTTGGCCAAGGAATTTCGGCTTTTTCGGATGATTCAGTTGTTGTTGTTGGACATTTCCAAATTAATGGAACATTCGGCAATGGTGATCCAAACCAGACTGTCATTTGGTCTTACGGCTTATTTGACAGTTTCATTGCCCGTTATAATTCAGATGGTTCACTTGCGTGGGCTAAACACTCGGGTGGAGTGGAATCCGATTCTGGCTTGGGCGTCACAACGCTTTCTGATGATTCCTCGGTTGTGACCGGTTATTTTACAGGTACGGCAACATTCGGGGACGGTGATCCAAACGAGACTGTCATTGGATCATATGGATCAAATGACATTTACATTGCCCGTTATTACTCTGATGGTTCCCTTGCCTGGGTGAAACACGCCGGTGGAACAGATTCTGATATTGGTCGTGGAATCACCGCACTGCCTGATGGTTCCATAGTAGCGACTGGTGGTTTTTCAACTACAGCAACATTCGGGGACAGCGATCCAAACGAGACTGTCATTGGATCGTACGGCGCAGATGATATTTTCATTGCCCGTTATTACCCTGATGGTTCTCTTGCGTGGGCGAAACACGCCGGTGGAACAGAGGCTGATGTTGGCCTTGGAATCACTTCACTGAGTGATAATTCCTCGGTCATGACTGGTTATTTTACCACTGAGGCAACCTTCGAAGAAGGTGAACCAAATGAGACTATTCTGATTTCATATGGTATTCCGGATATCTTCGTAGCCCTTTATGCGCCATGACAGAGTTGGAATCGACCGAGGAGCAGGATAAGCGCAATGAGTCAACGTCATCGATGTATTTCACATTGTCAACCAGGCAGAGATACCCACTCGCTTCTTCATTGATGACCTGGTAATGCGGGAACAGGGAAACTAATTTTTTCCTCCTAATCCACATACTTCCTTGGGATTCTCGTTGGGATCAGGCATAGAATCTCATAGGCATGAGTGCCGAGGACTTCACCAAGTTCAGTTGCCGTTATTGTTTCACCGTTGTCAGTCCCAATCAGGGTTACAGGTTCTCCCACGCCGATTGAAAGATCATCCGGCAGTAAAACATGCACGAAATCCATACTCACCGCGCCCACAACCCTGCACCTGTGGCCGCGAATAAGGACCTCTCTTCGGCCCGACGATGCGGTCATGAAACCGTCCGCATATCCAACGGGAATTATCCCCAGCCTGCACGGATCCGATGTCTCATTAACGAATCGCCTGTTGTAACCGGCTCCGTGGTCGCTTCCGATTGTTTTTACTTCCACCAGCCGCGATTTCAAACTCAACGCGGGGGTGAGCGACAACCGTCTCGGAACCATCGGCGACGCGTACTCGCCATAAAGCGCGATCCCGGGTCGGATTTTATCCAGCTTGAACCTCGGGAAGTTTACCAGTGCCGATGAATTTGATGCGTGCAGCGTGACCCGCGCATCAAGTTTGTATGGTTTCAACGCTTTTTTAAACGTATCGAACTGGATTTTCGTAATCGGATTATCGGGTTCGTCCGCAGATGAAAAATGTGTGTAGACGCCGTCGAGTTTGACCGTAGGATAATGTTTCAGCGCGTCCATCAAGCGGTTGAAATCGCCTGCCGGCGCCCCGAGCCGGTGCATGCCGGTATCGATCTTGATCTGGATTCGGGCGGGTTTTCCAAGTTTCTCACTCGCTACCGCAAGTGCCCTGATTTCATGGGATGAAATTACAGTCTGGCACAAACCCGATCGAACGACCTCTTCCGCGTGGGTTGGAAGGGAGTAACCGAGTACGAGGATTTTTGAGCTGCGCTGGCCGATACCTCCGTGCCTGAGTTCCAAACCCTCTCCAACACTGGCGACAGCGAATTCCCTGATACCGATTTCCCTGAGAGCCTTGCACGTTCCAACCAGGCCGTGCCCGTATGCGTTCGCTTTTACAACGGCGATAATATCCTGGTTTCCCGCACGATTTTTTATTTCGGTGACATTTCCAGCGAGAGCGCCTTTGCTGATCTCGACCCAGATCGGACGGGAAAACGGCATTCTACTTGCGCCTCCGGCTTCGTCTGACTTTCGTTACCCTGCCGAACCGTTTACTGAATTGCTTGAATGCCCTGGGAAGATTGTCGATGATATCCCCCGCGATCATTCCCTGCCGTGACATCCTTCGTGCCGCGAGATCCCCGGCGTACGCGTGCAGGTAGACCCCTTCACACGCAATCTGGAACGGGTCCCACGCAATTGTCGGTTGTCCCGCAAGTCCGGCGAGAATTCCGGTCAGTACATCGCCCGATCCGGCGGTCGCCATACCCGGGCTTCCGGTCTCGACATTCACCGCGACCTGGCATCCCGAAGTTTGCCTTGGAGTAACAACAAGCGTCCTCGCACCTTTGAGGATAATCACGGAATCCGAAAATTCGGCGTACGCGCATAATC
>DAOVJF010000320.1 GCA_030673355.1 Planctomycetota bacterium
CCATCAATCAAAACGCTGCGGTTTCGTGGATCAATACGCCTGTATCGAAACGTTCAAGTTTGAATGCCGAAATATCCAGGGTCGATGTTACCCCGTCAAGCAGAAGTTCGCTCATCGCGCATCCGACCGCCGGGGAGTGCATTAGCCCATGGCCGGAAAACCCGGTCGCGATGTACATCCCTTTCCCGACACCCGACGGTGAATCCGGAATTTTGCCGAGGATCGCGGAATGGTCGGGCGTCATCGCGTACGGACCCGCCCACGCATCGATTACAGCGGCTTCCTCGAGCCTCGGCATAATGTGAATGAGGTCGGGGATGATATTTTCTAAAAAGTCCCAGTCAGGCTCTTCATTGTGGCCGGGAATCTCATCGGGATTAATTTTGAGGAATATGATGCCGCCCGACTCAGGACGGAAATGCGTCCCGGTGCAGACATCGAAAGTAAACGGTGCTTTTTTCGGGAACCAGGGAAGGGGTCCGGAAATATATAGGGTTCTTCTGTATGGTTCAACCGGCACATTCACACCGCATTTTTCCATAAATTCACCCGACCACGATCCTGTCGCGACCAGGATTTTCTGAGCATTGATATTTCCATGCCCTGTATTAACAACGAAATTGAAATTTGACTTGCTCTCGATTCCTGTAACTTCACAGTCGGTAAATATTTGGACGCCCATTCTCCGGATTGAGATGTCAAGGCCGTTGACAATGTCACCCGGATCGACCACCCCATCCTCGGGCGAGAAGTTTCCACCCTGGACATCATCGATATTAAAATCAGGCAGGATCTCTTTGATCTCATCGGCGGTGATATGACGTACCGCGTCCGCCCCCAGCTTTTTCTGGAGCGCCATCGAATTATCAAGGGCTTTGAGTTTCTCTTCCGATCGCGCTACAAAAAGGTAGCCGTATTCAAGGTACTGAAAATCGGGATTGATCTCAGGCGTGAATCGTCGACGGTAAAAATCCTGAGAATATTTGGACATCCCGACATTTGCCGCGGTGGTAAACTGTGCACGGACGCCGCCTGCCGCTTTCTGGGTAGCGCCCGCCCCGAGCAGGGACCGCATTTCAAGGATGACAATATCGGTCTCGCCGCGGGAAGCGCATTCCCAGGCGGTGATAAGACCCATCACACCGCCACCGATAATTACGATCTTTGCATCTCCAGGTAAATTAATCACGGTTACATTGTAATCGAAAATACGTGCCGGCCGCATCCAGCAGTCAAGAAAGTATCCCGGGATGGAAATTAAAAAGGCTTTGGGCTAAAATACACACACTTGAAATCAGGCAGATCAAGGGGATGAGGGCTTATTAATATCAGGGACAAAATCACAATCATCAAGGGCGACATCGTCCAGCAGGACACGGAAGCTATCGTAAACGCTGCCAACACGGATTTGATTCTCGGCAGCGGGGTGGCCGGGGCGATTCGTCAAGCGGACGATGGGACAATCCAGGCGGAATGCAATCGTACAGGCAGGATCCGTCTTGGTGGTGCCGCGATAACTTCCGGCGGAGCGACTGGAATCAGATATGTAATCCATGCAGCCGGGATGCATCAGGGTAGTTCGGCATCGGTGGACAGTGTCCGTATGGCGGTCCGGAACAGCCTTAAAAAAGCGAAGGGTAAGGAAATCAAGTCGGTTTCATTCCCGGCAATCGGGGCGGGGATCGGCGGTGTATCGATGGAGTTATGTGCTGAAGTGTCAATTGAGGAGGTCAGGAATCACCTGGCCGGGGAGACCAGTTTGAAAGAGGTCAGGTTCGTGCTTTTCGACAATGAGGCTTTGAAAATATTTGAAGAAATTTACGAGAGATTACTGCCATCGGGTGATTGAATGAAATCATGGGGACACCTGATTTTGCCTTAAGGCCAATCCTGTTAAATAAAAATTGAATGGACATATTTTGAATTTAGGGGGACACCTGCTTTTCGACAGGCGAAAAGAGATGTCCCCGATCTCAGAGTGTCCCCGGTCTCAGCGTGTCCCCGGTCTCAGCGTGTCCCCGATCTAAGAGGCAAACTAGGTGTCCCCGATTTGCATCGGGTGATTAATTGAAGGCAGGATGAGGAGTTCATGAGCGACTTGAATAATTACTGAGCGTTAATGTAAAAAAAACCCCCGGACAGGCCGGGGGTCTTGTGATTATTATCAATTCTCATTTATTCAATTGAATAAGGCCAGATTACGATATCATCGATAATCCAGCTGCGGAATCCATTGTAATACGGGTCAATAGTATCAAAGTCGAACCTGAGCCAGACTTCCGGGTTCCCGCCGTAGCTGGAGATATCGATAACCGATGGTGACCAGATCGCGGCCTGATGAAAACCCGCGGAAGTGTAAGCTTTTGCCGCGTTACCGGTATCAGGAACCGGTTCAACGAGTGGATTCAGGCGATCAAGCCGATTCCAGTGAAGGTCATCTGTAGAAATCAGGATATCCAGGGCATCAAACTGCACTGATGGGTCGACAGCTTCTATCTCCCACCAGCTCTGGAGGGCCAAAGTCAACTCGGAATACGCGCTGAGATCGATGGGGCCGGTTTTCGCCCAGCCCGCATTATAACCGTTGGAGCTAGTGCCGCCAGCCATGTTGTTACCGTCCCATTCATCGATAAACGATCCAGAGTGAGTTGTTCCGGTTTCGTCCAGCTCCTCACCGTACCATAAGAATTGATGTCCTTCGTATGGGTCGGGCAAATAACCATCGGACAGGTCATCCGGGGGGAGCAGGCACATGCCATTAGTGTAGAAAATGTTCTGAACCGGATTCGAAATCGGATTGTAAACCCGCCAGAGGATATCACTGTTGCGAGGAGCGCCGTGATAATCCGTGGAGCCATCACCAGGCCATAGCATGGTGATGCAGCTCTGGAAGGTCCAGTCATGCTGTGTTCCAACGTTACTGGGGCCTGCTTCGAATGTCTCGCGCCAGACAGCATCGGCGGTTAACGGTGTCAGGTCGAAATCCACCTGAGGGGTGCTCTTGTCTTTCTGGCTTTGAATGTCCAAGAGATCTTCGGGGAGATAATCCGGGTGGTAAGCGTGGACTGTCCAGTTACTCTGCTGGAATGTAGGGACAGCATAGAAACAGTAATGACCGTTCGCGTCAGTTACCCTGGCCTGGATAACACCGCCTGTTTGCGGGCCGCCATCCAGCGTTGCCTGTGCACCGACGATCGGATCGCCACCCTGGTTGCTCCGTATATGGCCGGAGATGGATGCCAAAGCATCAGAGGGATCATATAGATACTTCGGCGCCAATCCGAAACAGATGTAAACAACAGTGTCAGCCGGGACAATCGCATCGTACAAAGTGTCCTGAACAAAAAATGAGCTTTGGATAGCCTGAACGTTATACGTTCCCGGAACGACAGTAGCGAAGTAGGTGCCATCAGTGATATTTATCGGCAGAGGACTTCCACCACCGCTTGTATTCGTAATGTTCACAACTGAGCCGCTAATTGGCTGTTTAGTGAGTGCGTTGAACACCTCACCGGCGATCGCACTGTCGCCGCCCGGGTCAGCGAATATCCTTGCGTAGTCGTTCAACGGTATTGGTTCAGCAACGATATCTTCGGTGTAAGCCTCGATAAGGATCGGTGTAAGACCGGATCCGCCGCCGAACATATTCTGGAAAGTCGCGGAATAGCTGATACCATGGTCGCCGACCGAACTGCCGGGGGTCATCAGGATATCGGCGCCGGGAAGTGAAAAGATACCTCCGGTTCGGAGCCAGATTTCACCATGGTCATCCTGGGAGTCGTGGACCACAAGGTCGACCGTTACTTCGCCCCCGCCGCCCGGAGGGAATTCACCCGTGATCTCGATATCGGAAATCATGTACGGTTCCATGCACCGTGCCGGGAAACTGCACTCCAGGACATATCTTATCGGGTTTGGATTCTGGGCGACATACACGTCGAAGAAATCGATATAATTCGCTGCGGGGTAGTACGCGCGATTGCTGTTCTGTTTCACGATGGCTCGGAAGGGACTCGGGATTTCAGCGGGATTGAACAGCTTTGTGAAGTTATCCGGGTCAATCATGTCATAAGTGCCGGAACCATCAAGCTCGATAATAAACCTGACATCATATACGATCTTGTTAGCTGGGTTCATGGTATGCATTTCAATGTTAAATATCCTGGTGTTCGGGTCCCAGTTCTTAACAATGAATGAGAGACACATAGGGCACCATTGCTGAATCCAGGTAACGTC
>DAOVJF010000048.1 GCA_030673355.1 Planctomycetota bacterium
CATCTTTATTACATTTAATACTTACCAAACAATTTTCAACATGTCAAGTACTAATTCAATTCCGTTTAACAAGAATTGATTGGACATATTTGCCATTAATATACGTCGATAAAATCCGGGCGGAGTTGGATGGGAATTGAATGCCACATGTATATAAATCTCCAGACCCATCAATATTTCCACTCTTCCTCCCGGATATGATAAAATTGTAGTGGTCATTCATATCAGTAGAGATCTCAAAGTGATTTCCAATTTGAAACCATCTGAGGTACCGTCCCATGCGACACATACAATTTGCACTGATGCTTGTTTTCATATTATTAATCACCGCGTGCGCGAGATCGGCGTCCGACCCGGTTTCGGATAATCCCACTGTGCCCTCGTCTGACATAACCACCCAGTCCGTACTATTCACACCAGATGTCTCGACAACCGGACACCATGTCGCGGGTATGTGGGATACGATCATGGATATCGAGAATGAAACTATCGAAGTTGTCCCCAGACGGATTCTCGATTTTCATTTCAATATCAGGAAATTCATGGAGGAAGGTCCGTGCACGACCTGCTTCACGATCGTCGGGTTCGAGATGCTTCCGGATAATGAATTTACAGTCGATATCCAGCTCGAGCACCCGTTTCCCGGCAATGAAAATTTAACCGCTTTCGACCTCCGGCTGATTATGATGCACAACGGGAGTTACGTGTTTCCATCATCCGGGTTGATATTAAGCGACCGTGAACTCGGTGACTGCCAGTTTTTGAATCCCGACGGTTATACCACTCTATGGAATCCGGTTGATTTCCCTGAAGGATCGGCGGGCGCATTACTGACATACACTCGCGGCAAGGTAACGACAATTCTGGATCACCCGGCGACGCTCAATGGATACAGGGCGTACTTCCCGGAGGATACAAGGCGGATGTTCGAGGCCGGTGATAAATCAGACATCCAGTCATTCCATATCGCGTGGCCGCAGGGATCGCCGTTGAGAATCGGCTATGCTGTTGACATCAGCTGGGACCTTCCCACCGTAAGCCCGCCAGTCAATCCCCTTAACGATTTCCCAATCGAGGCAAACTGTATGGAAGCATGGAGAATCATAGCGAGTATCGGTTCCGGCCTGATGCCCGGTTGCGGTTACGCGCCATACCAGGTCGATGTCTACGACTGGCAGGGCTATGAAACAGTCGAAATGGTGACATTCGAAGCACCCGACCTTTTTACGGGAATCATAACCGACTCGGTTGGGTGGCAACTCGAGGACTTCACCCGTTTCACCGGCAATCTCCCTAACGAACTTGAGGTCGGTGAAGGTGAATACCGGGTTCTTGTCGGGGTGGTCGACACAAATACCGACCCGTTGATCGGGAATGTTAACGCCTACCAGATTACAACAGCCGTAGTCGAATTTGTGGATCTCGATTATGATTCGAGTTGGCGTAAACAGGGAAGAACCCTCGATAATCACAACCATAATACGAACGAGACAGAAATTACGGCCACTCTCGAGGAGGTATGGAGACACGAATTTTCATCGGGCCTCGGGGCGGTTTTCGAATGTACTCCAACTCACGGCGGATTCGGTGTCTACGTAACCGTCAACATCCCGTACAAACAAGAAATCTGGTGCATGAATTCGGATACCGGGATTCCCCAATGGCACAGGTATATTAAATACCAGCCAGATCTAGCAATCTATTCATCGTCACCGCTTATTGGGAACTGCGAGGTTTATGTCGGCGGATCGTCCGTCCTATGCTTCGACAGCGAGGATGGTGATTTTATCTGGGACTGGGAAAGTAGCGATACCCAGTTCATCCACGGAAGCCCGGTCCTCGCCGATGACATCCTGGTGGTCTGGGGAGCCAATAACACTATCACCGCATTCGATCCATTTCTGGGAATTTCCATATGGGACTACACGATATCGGCGGTTCCAGGAAATCCTTTCACGCCTGTAATCGAAAACGGGGTTGTATACGCGGGCGATGTGCTCGGTAACGCGTTCGCGCTCGACCTTCAGACCGGGGCCGAGTTATGGGTAACAACTTTTCCAAATACCGGACCCGCATCCAAGGCGAACCTTTACGCGCAGCCGGTCATGGCGGACGGCCTGATCTGGTTCGCAAGCTATAACTGCAACCTGTACGGGCTAGACCCATCGGACGGGTCGATCGTGCACACGGTACCATTAGGGGATCAGATCGCGCGGGCGGGTCCCGCGTTCGACGGAAATCACCTTTACCAGCCTACAACTTTTTATGGCTACGAACCTGGTAATATCTCAGGCCCGTTCAAAGTAATGGCGATTAATACAGATGGGACCGTGGCATGGGAACATCCCGGCATCGATGAATTCGAGGCATTTTTCTCAACTCCCGCTGTCGCGAACGGAATTGTCTATGTATTGTCCGACTACGGTGTAATCTACATGCTTGATCCCGATGACGGTTCGGTCGAGGGCACATATACGCTTGATAACCCATCGCGCGCAGGTGTGAGTATCCAGAATGGCCGGCTGTATACGATGGATGAAGGTGGTGTTTTGTACTGCCTTGGTCCTGAATAACTGAATTTAGTGGTGCGTTGAAAAATTACTAAATCCCGTAGAGGCAGATTTAAGCTGTCAGACTCCACGCGGCCCTTCGCTTTTCCCCTGTACGATACGTCCGACGATCCAATATACTAAGAGCACCGGTAAAGAGTAAAAACAAGCCCTGATAAACCCGCTTAGTGATCTGTCCGGGTTAACGACAAAAAATATAATTACGATTATTGATAGGAAAAAAGCGTCAAGGCCAGTAACATTCCACCATTGATTTTTCTTTTTCATACTTGGCAGATCATTTCCCTCACAAGATCGGATCCCAGGTTGGCACTCTCGGATCATACAAACCGTTATATTCATTAGGCCCAAGCACCGAATCAGGATTGTACATCCGCACTACCTGATCCTGCATAATGCCGAAAGTCTGAAGGTATCCGGGATAAGTATCTCTTGGATACGCGACAATCGTAAACGTGTGAATGCCTTGAATACCAGAACTCTCGCTATCTATACTCGGTGAGTTATAGACTGACCAGGTCATCGAGTAATTCTCTATCATGTTTCCCAGGTTGTACCCTTCCGCAATATACAGGGTATGCTGTAAATCCTGAAATGATCCAAAGTTCCTGTCGATGTTGGATTGCTGGTAACCGAGTTGGCTTGATCCAGTTGATCTCAATGTGCCCCCCGCCTGTGACATCCATGCAGACCTCCGGGTTGACATCACTTTTGGGGCAGAAAGACCCATTAAAAACAGGAGTATAACAATTGCAATTCCATCACCGATAGAAAAAACACTGGGTTTATGTTGGCTTTCACTCCGTGATGCGCTCCAGGTAAAACTGTTACAAATTCTCCTTGCATTTATCCAGATGATCCCTATATAGAAAATTCCCATAAGCAGGAGGTTGAAAAAATTGTGCCCAGGATCAAACGAAAGTGGGCCTTTGATAAATTGAGGCATCACAATTATGGAGAGGACCACCGCGATTGTGTAGCAGGTGATTTTTTTATTAGCTGGAGAGAATAAAGTTCCGACCCAGAGAATTATGAACGGTGCAAAAATCAGGTTTAGTAGGTAAAATCCGAATATCATGCCCCTGTGTCCAGGAATCCCCAAAAAAATGAACTCAAAAATCGCGAGGATTGACATCGCGGCGATGAATTTCACCCAGCTTTCTGGTTGTGATTTGGTTTCTATTTCTGAGTTACCTTTCTGCACGATAATTCAGTTTACCACAAAGGTGCCAGTCCCCTATGGTCAATCACAAAATCGGATCCCAGGTATTCACTCTCGGATCATACAAACCGTTATATTCGTTAAGCCCCAGCACCGAATCAGGATTATACACCCGCACAACCTGATCCTCTGAGATTCCGAAAGTCAAAAGGTTTCTGGGAGAATTTTCACTGGGATAAGCGACAATCGTAAAGGAGTGAATGTCAGGAATGCCTGAACTCTCGTCAGACATACTTGGTGAGTTATAGACTGTCCAGGTCATCGAGTAATTTTCTATCATGTTTCCCAAATTGTATCCATCCGCAATATACAGGGCATGCTGTATACCCGAAAATGACCCGAAGTTCCTGTCGATGTTGGATCGCTGGTAAGCGAGTTGACTTGATCCCGTTGATCTAAGTGTGCCTTTCGCCCGTGACATCCATGCAGGTCTTCGGTTGCCAACAAAAGCCGGCAGAGTAAATAATATTAATAACAGAAATATAAGAATCATAGTTCCCTCAGCGAGCGAAATAATCGCTGGTTTAGTCCTGGCCTCGCCTTGTTTTTGTGTCCAGCTTAATCTGCTAATAGTTCCAGTGGCGAATGTCCAGATGATTCCTACGTTAAAAATCCCAAGAGCCAGGATACCGGCTTTCGAGTCACCGGTCATTTCCATGAAGGGTTTCATGAAAAGAAGAACGATGATGACACTGTGGATTGTAGCGATTGTGTAGCAGGTTTTTCTTTTATCAACGGGGGAGTATAAAGTCCCGAACCAGAGTAAAGCAAACGGCATTAAAAACATGTTTGCAACAAATGCAGTGATGAAAATTAATGGAATCAGATTATTTTGCTTGTCCATTGGAATTTTGACTGCAATCGTTAATAAGCAGAATGGTAAAATCACGATGATTAACATCGCGACGATGAATTTCACCCAGCTTTTTGGCGGTGATTTGGTTTCTATTTCGGAATTCCCTTTCTGCACGGTATTTTAGTTTACCACGAAAATTATTTCTATACCCGTTGGTCAATCATAATATCGGATCCCAGGTATTCACTCTAGGATCATCCAGACCGTTATATTCGTTAAGCCCCTGCGGAGAACCGGACTGGAGTAGGGAAGCTATACCATCAGGATTGTACACCCGCACAACCTGGTCTTCTGTGATCCCGAAAGTCAGAAGGTATCCGGGATGATTAATTCTAGGATATGCGACAATCGTAAAAGCGTTAAATCCTATAACACCTGAATCCTCGTCATATATATTCGGAGAGTTACTGACTGACCAGGTCATCGAGTAATTCTCGATCATGTTTCCCAGGCTGTATCCTTCCGCAATATACTGAATATCTTTTAATGCCTGAAATGATCCATAGCTCTTGTTGTTATTCAATCCCTGGTAAGCGAGTTGGCTTGATCCCGTCGATCTCAGTGTGCCTTTTGCCCGAGACGTCCACGCAGGTCTACGGGATGACATGGGATTTGGTATAGCTATCGCGATCAAAATCACGAGTACAAAAATCGCAATTCCACCGCCGAGAGTAACAACTGGTGGACTACCTTTTACTTCACTTCGACTTTGGACCCAGGTTAACCTGCGATATGTCTTATTGGCAATTATCCCGATGTATCCAGCGTAGAAAATCCCTATCCATAAGTATTTGAAAATATGGTGCTCAGGATCGAATGCAAGGGATGGTTTGATTAATATATAAATGGCGATGACGGAGAGGATCGTTGCGATTGTGTAGCAGGTTAATTTTTTATTGGCTGGGGAGTACAAAGTCCCGAACCAGAGAAAAGCAAACGGCGCCAGGATTAGGTTTGGTATAAACACCACGTAATAAATATTCATGATTACATCAAATCCCATGTCCTGAGACCGTAAAATTGGAGTCGATAAGAAAATGAACTCAACAATCGCGAAGATCAACATCGCGCGGATAAATTTCCACCAGCTTTCGGGGGGGGATTTGGTTTCTATTTCGGAATTCCCTTTCTGCACGGTATTTTAGTTTACCACAAAGATTCTGTAGGTATTAGTGAACACCGGGTACAGGCACTCGATTTTGGTTCGCGTAGATTTTTAGAAATGGGGTACACAATCAGAACCAAAATCGATTGCCAGTCCCCGGTGGTAAAAAAATTCTAATCAACCTGTGCGGGACTCACAGGAAACGATTTTTCATGCGCCGGAGTCGCATGCCACGGTTGCATCCACGGTTTCATCGAAGTTTCTTAAGGCAGATCCAGAATATGAAAAGTGCTGTCGTTCGTTGTTACGTAACCGTACCCATCCTTCATCACAATTGATATTACCATCAAATTAGTCTGTAACGGCTCGATCAAATGCGCATAGGATGGCAGGCTGAGATCCAGTACTGGAACATCTCCGGTATTTCCCGGCAGGTAGGCCAGTCCGTCCCTGATGTATATATCGTTAACCCTGTGGGTGAGAATTAGCTCCCTGACAAGTACGCATTCTCCGGGTGAATCAATTCTGTAAATAGTGAACATCTTGTCCTGTCCGGTTACGAAGGCAAAATCCTCATACAATTCAACATCCGTCGGACGATCGTTAAGCTCTATCGTTTCAACTATGTGTGCACTACCGAGTGGACTTATATCGACAACGGTAAATCCCTCCTCGTCATTCGCCACGTACGCATGACCCCGGTAAATTTCGACATCGTAACACTTTCCGGGAATGGGGATTTGCATTACCTCTACCGGGGCTGAACGATCACTGACATCGAAAACTGTAATCCCTTCATCAGACCTCATGCTGTAAACGGAATACACATAACCATCGTCGTATGTGATCGCTGTTGAATTGTCATGTTGATTATAGGTGCTGACAATTGATGGATTTGCAGGATCGCTGGTATCGACGATAGTGAAACCGCGATACCCGTTTGAATATATGTAATTCCCTTCCTGCACAAAATCATTCCCTACCGGAATATCTATTACCTTTTCCATCAGCGGATTGTCAGGATCGGAATTATTAATTATGTGCCAGCCGGATGAGTTATCCGGGATATAAATATAATCGCCATTGAGAATAACGGTTGCCGGTTGACCGATTGTGTTGTAACTGCCAATTGTGACCGGATTTTCCATGTCAGAAAGATCGAATATTCTCAGACTCCCGGAATTTACCGCGTAAAGAATGTTCCCGAGTGGGATTATTGCGGAGGGATACGCACCCTCGATCGATGCTACAGGCTGGATGTTATCAAGATCTGAAACATCCATAATAACCAGCCCGGCACCGCGACCACAGAAAAACGCGTACTGCTCCTGGATTTCGAATCCCGAACCCCAATAGGATGGGATTTCCTTCAGCTCTCCAATTGTTGCCGGCTCATCGACACCAAGCGCGAAACTTCCCTGCAACGCGACATCGAAATACGCGTAACCGTCATGGACCGTAAAAATAAACGGTTCGGAACTCGCGTAATTCGGCACTCTAATAGTGGACTCGACAACCGAAGGGTCTTCCGCGAGATTGACTTTATGAATGGGATTTTCGAAGCTCTCGTGGAAATAAAGGTAATCACCATATATGTCCATTGAGCTGACGGGTTCATTGTTTGTAACAATTTCACTCACCAGCTCCGGATTATCGGAATCGCTGAAATCGAATCCGATAACTAATCCCGGTTTAACCATGGCCGGTGTTCGATCCAGACTTGCGATTGTCTCACCCGTTCCAGGCGTCGATTCAGGCTCGTCGTAATCTTCATTACTAAATAAAGATGGGATCGACCGCATGTAATCGCTGTCAATGATTTCCCCTGCAGCTTCCCTGATTGAAAATGTGCCATCCGCCTGAAGGATGATATCCGCAATGTGTTCATAATATTTATTGGTCACAATGATGGTGCCTGTTCCATCGCCATGAAGATGCAGGTAGGGCTGGCTGTCGCGGTATGTGGTCATCGTGCCGCCCGTTACCGCCATGTACGAGAAGTTATGCTCGGGAGCGTAGATTATCTCCTGCAGGTTATCGAGCAGGTCGTCGCTTTCAACCCGGCGTTCTCCGAAAAAGTTTTCAGTAAAAGCTCCACCTCCAATGAAAACTTTGTCCTGATAAACTTCAACGCAGTTTATGTCGAGGTTGTGCTGTTCATATTTAAAAATCACCGATGGCTCCCGGGGATTCCGGATGTCCACTACCTGGAATCCTCCTGCCACACATGCCACAAAAGCCAGGTTGCCACTGGCCTCAACCTTTACAGCCTCTCCGGGCAGATCAACAGTAGCCACAAGCAGCGGATTATTTGTCTCAGAAATATCGAACAGAAGAAGCCCTGCCACTCCGGCCGCTACGCATGCAGTGTTACCGGCCAGGGCAATATCCTGTGGTTCAAAATTCCATCCGTACGGGGTGATGTCGGTAATTTCATATCCCTCGACAATTTGAATCGTGCGGGTGAATGGTCCGCTCAGGACATCGGCAATCTGTGTAACGAGAGTGACATCAAACGTGCCTGTACGTTCGTAGTAATGAGTAGCCCTGTCATTTACATTTTCCTCGGTCTGGCCATCACCCCAGTCCCAGTGATATTTTACGATGTAATGTCCGCTATCACCGGCATCGAACGAAATCACATCGCCGGGATGCCACGCGTGCTGTGCGGTCATGTAGGTGAAGGTTGCTTCGGGTTCAGGGCCGTGATCTCCTTCCAAAACCAGGGTCGCGACCTGGTACGCGGGAAGATCCGGAGCGTCATCGCTTATCGCCCTCAGGACAATTTGATATTCACCGGGCGAGGTGTTGTTGTCGTTGCACAGGATGAATTTCTCCTCAAACGGTGATGATGTAGCCTGTCCGCAGTACGATGCAAACGGCATCTGAATTATCAGGACCTCTTTATCATCGCCCTGTGGATCAATGACTGTGGAACTTACGTAATAACACTCACTGCCTTCACCGGTGAAGTAGCCCTCGAATTCAAAATCAGCCAGCATGACAGGTTCAAGCGGAGGTCCGTTTGCCGATAAATCCGCTGCAAACCTGAATGAAAATGGTTCGCCAGGATTTACATTTTGAATTTCAAACTGCCTTGTGTATTTTTCGCCTGAATTGAAAAACGGATAGGGATCGGAATTCGACGGCTGCGGGAATCCATAATAACTGTTAGCAACTTCCTCCAGATCCTCTTCCCAGAGAGGAGTAAAACCATCGATTCCCGAAAATTCCTGCTCCTCATTACTACCAATAACCAGACGACCGCAATACGCCTGGCTGTCCGGAAATGGGTTTACAAGCGATATTTCACAGGTCAGAACTCTGGTCTGTGGATCGTATGAATTCAGCTCTAATTCAAGTATGTTCTCATTTGATGGCGGTCGATCCGAATCGGGGATATTGAATCGATCGAATGCATCCATGTCCTCATCTATGTTTGCTGTAAGTGTATCCGGATCGATTTCGACATCCCAGACTCCCATAAGCCTGTGAGTGTAATTCGGTGCCGACGGTGGTGAAAATTCATAATCGGCGACAACTTCAGCCGACAGATCCCGTTCACCTTCGAAGAAATTACCCTCCGGAGATAATTTCATCAGGAACCCGTCCTCGTACCACTCCTCGCCGTTCCATCCGGAATTCCTAACGACATCGTGGTCTGTGGAATCGAAATCGACATAACCTTTAAATTCACCGCATACTAAAATCGATTCATCGTTCGTGATCGTCAAATCAAGAGTGGGATGGGGATTCCATTCCTCCCATTCGGAATTTCCCCAGACACGCATCCAGTCTATGCTGTCTGCCTGATCGAGATTTATCAGGAAATAGTTCCATTGGAATTCAGGCTCAAGGTGGTACGTGGTTTCATTGTCACGAATGGCCTGAGCTTCCTTGTAAAATCCCGCGATAACAAAATTCCCATCGGAGCCTTGCCGGATTTTTTTTACGAAAATTGTTCCGTCACTGTATAGTGTGGATTCCGAAATTTGTACACGCTGCGGGGAGTAGCCGTTAATGAAGATATTTCTGGTACTCAGCCATCCATCGGGGCTTTCAATGGTCGGTGTATATTCTCCCGTTACGTAAATGTTGTCTTTATCATCGACAATGACATCACGCCCGATGTATGCAGTCTCTGGATTCAGCTTTGTTGCCCAGATAAAAGATCCATCTGAGCCAAGCTTGACCATGAATGAGTCAGCCCATCGTTCGGAATATAATTCGGTGGAGCCGGGACCGAAATCAAAGTCCACAGTTTCCTTGAATGTCCCAAGGAGGATAACATTCGCGAAACTGTCTACTGCAAGGCCATTCACCGGCTGACGTTCACCAGTCACCCAGGAGCGGGTCCAGCGATAATCACCCAGCCCGTCGTAACTGGTGATGAAAGCCTGCTCGATATTGTTGTTTATCCCCTGCAGATCCTCTTCAGGACCGGGATCGAAATCCAGCCTGTCGCGAAGTGTGCCAGCAACGTAGATATTCCCTTCCACATCGGCGATCATTTCAACCTTATCGTCAACGTTGCCCTTGGGCTCTAAATTTATATGCCAGAGAATTTCCCCATCCTGTGTCATCTTATTCAGACGGTAAATCGAATTAATTGAGGTTGTGAGCACGAACAGGTCGCCATCCCGATCGATAACCATGTCGTGAATATATCCCTGCCATGCTATGTCGGTCATCAGCTCTTTTCCCCAGATATATTCACCGTCGGGACCAAATTTTATGATTATTAATTCGCAATCATTATGCCGGTGCTCATCGATTCCGGTACCGGGATTCAGGTCAATCGTGCCGGAGTATTTCGCGCCTACGTAGATGTTACCATCATCATCAGATACGACACATTCCGCCCAGTCCTGGTGTCGCCCTCCCCACGAGTACAACCATCCAACCTGGTCCGTACGTACAAATCTGCGGTAGGTCTCCCATGGCTGGGCGTTATCGAATGCTTCTTCCGGATAATCCGAGCCGGGCTGTGGATTCTGCTCTAAAACCCGGGCACCGGGAAAGGGCCCTTCCTCGATGATTCCGGAAAGCCCTTCGGGTTGACATTTGAATCCTGTAAGGAGTAAAGAGGAGAAAATTATCAACACTACAACCAGGTTGTTTTTCATGGCTCAGTCCCTCTCACAATATAGAAACATTATAAACCATTGAAGTTCAGAAACAGGGGGGACAGTTTATATTTTAATCTATATTATGGGTGTATGTACACGGTGGTTGATTAAATTCTTAACAACCTGTGC
>DAOVJF010000115.1 GCA_030673355.1 Planctomycetota bacterium
CCCGGCTCATGTAGGATGGCAAGAGGTGTCCCCGGGTTGTGTAAGATGGCAAGAGATGTCCCCGTGTTGTGTAAGATGGCAAGAGGTGTCCCCGGGTTGTGTAGGATGGCAAGAGATGTCCCCGGCTCATGTAGGATGGCAAGAGGTGTCCCCGGGTTGGGTAAGAAGGATATTGGGGACATCTCTTTTCGCTCGTCGAAAAGCAGGTGTCCCCGTGTTACGATTGGTATAATAAATAAAAATTCATTATCAGAGTATTGAAATTTTTCCAGAGGGATGGATTCAAAATTATGGCAGAAGGAAAATTCGTTACAGCGATTAACTGCATGGACGGACGGGTCCAGGAGCCGGTCATCCACTATTTCAAAATTAAACACGGTGCGGATTTTGTGGACACTATCACCGAGCCCGGACCGATCAAACACCTTGCCGAGGGCGATCCGATCCTGACTGAAACGATAAAAAATAGAGTGACGATTTCAGTGACCCTGCATGATTCGAACCTTATTGGGGTAATAGGCCACGATGACTGCGGGGGGAATCCGGTCCCGAAGGAAGAGCAGCTTAAAGAGATCGATATCGCGATCGAGGTTGTGAAGTCGTGGGAATTAGGTGCGAGGGTGATTGGGTTGTACGTGAATAATAATTATCTCGTTGAGGTAGTGAGGGAATAAGAGTCGAGATGTGATTTAACGTTACCCCTCCCTGACGGTCGCGGCTCTGTTACTCGCCTTCGACTTCCCCATCTCCAGGGGTTCCCGATGATTCGGCGTCATCGACCTCAGCTTCACCGATGCCTCCCAGGATATCGAATGTTTCCTCTTCCTCCGTGATCGGAAGCGGCCATCCCTGTAGGGTTTCGGCGAATATAATGTTACCGTTATCCGCGGAATATACTTTTATGTGCACATCGGGAGCGTCGCTCTCGATTGACGCGTACAAGAGCGAACCAGCGCCAAGGAATTCCGCCAGTGAAACGGCATCCTCGGGCGAAATACCATCCGCAAGGTTTATCTCCATCTCAATAAATTTATTGTCAAGGTCAGGTTGCGGATATTCGAGGATCTCAACGCTGTCGAGGATGTGAAGCTGGGTGATGATTTCCTGGTAAACCTGCCGCTTAAGATCGGGTTTAGACCCGGAGTTATCATCAACGCCGATAACGGTGATGGTGTCGGCAGCCGAGTCATCGAGCCCGTCCTGCAGGTCATCGAAAAAATCACCGACCGGATCGGGTTCTCTTGGCGGCGGTGGAGGGTCCTGGCAGGATGAAAATGATACCAGGCACAGGATCGCAAGGAGTATGCCGCCGTGGACCATGAGAGCGAATATGGATTCTTTGAGCTTCACAGGATTCACCGGGTAATATTATATACGATTAATTTCTTTTTAACCGCATAAACTTCTCTACCTAATAACATCGACTTCCAGCGTACACTGTTTTCATCCTCGATGAGATAATTTTGCTCAAAGACCACAGTAGCTTCGTTGAAGGAGTTTTGAATCACTCTATTTACATAACTATCATTGAAATTCCTGGGCGAATAGACTGCGATAACTGTCCCGATTTCCCCATCCATGAATATATCAATGCTATTTTCATATGCATACAGGTTGTGTCGACGCTCAGGTGACAAATCGTAGTTAAGCCAGTGTAGAAGCGTGTCGTCATCATATAGAAGCATTGTCGCTTCACCGGTATCGGGTATTGGAACAATGATATCCGATGCAATGTCCGACCAGGGAATTACATAGGTCGACTGCATGAAATTTGTGCCCCGGACGTAATTAACTGTCGAAACCAGATTGACAATGATAAGGATAATTACGGCAACTACTCCAATGATGTTTTCAGTTTTTGAATTCCGGTCGGCGGATGGTGCAATTCCGAGAAGAAACAGGAATATGGGAGCGATGAATGTCAATCTCGATGCGGAGAACTCAAGTCCTATACCTATTAGTGTTAATGCAAGAATCCCGAGAGGAAGCGAAATTGCTAAGATTAACCAGAAGAGAAGGCCGTGGGTAGTTGATCTTAAACGCCATGCAAGGTGAAGAAGATATCCAACTGAAATTATCGCCGGAATAGAGAACCAAAGGTCCCATGGACGTATAAATTCCCCGATCGAAAATGAATAAACGGTGAACCCGAATCGCGCCGCGAAGGCTATCATAAACCCAACACTCTCTGAGAATGAGTGATGATGCATCCCGCGAGCCTGGTAAATCATCAGTATTAACAGGGGAATCGAAGCGATGACAGCCCAGAGAAGCGACTTAAGGAGTGGTTTTGAAACGCTTTTTCGCCGGGATAATATGAAAATCAAATGAGCTGGAATGATAACCAGGGAGATGTAACTTGTGGCGAATGAAAGAAATAAAAGGAGTCCATATGAAAATGGTGAAGAAGGAGCCTTACCTGTTTCCCGTGCCGATTCGAGTAAAACCAGTGTGGCGATCAACAGAAATCCTGCATTGAGCATGTAATACCGCATCATCGGGCCGAACAAAAACAGGTGGGCACTTGTGGCTAAAAGGATTCCTGAAAGCATCAGGAATTTATCAGCCTTATCATTTATCCGATAGAATGACTCTATAAGTCCGGGAATGCAGATTAACAATACCATCCCGAAAATCAAAATCGCAAAAAACCTTGCCGATTCGCCTGGGTCGATTATATTTTCAATCTTTGTGAAAAGGAAATACAATGGCGGATGAACATCATTGACAATTTCACCCCAGAATTCACCCCATGATCCCTCTGAGAGCCGTACCGTGAATGTTTCATCTCCCCAGGTAGGATTTCCCCCGTTGACCTCCATTCCCATCGAGTAAGCGGCGACAATTGCCATGATGATAAAGAGCCAGCATGGAACGATAACCCGTTGCGGAACCTTCTTCACGCCCCCGCCTCCTCATCGACCGGAATCCCCATTGTCCTGAACCACCATCTCGCGATCCTGTTGTGGAATGCCGATGCCGGGAATTTCTCCGGGAGGATAATCGACGTGAGGTACGGGTAAATCCTTTCCGCTTTGAAATCCGGGAGTTTCCTGAGTGCGATGTATTTCTTCCAGATCGCGAGCCAGTTAATAATTGGCCAGCAGTGTGCCAGGGCGGTAGCCCAGAATGGTTTCTTCCGCAGTAGACATGAGACAGGTTTGGTTAAGGAATCGAGAAAGTTATAAGGAAATAACAGGATCATTTTCGGGCCGTCGCAAAAAAGGCGCATCGTTAACAGGCGATTTCTTTCCTGTAAATATGCGATCCGGTTAGGATTGGATTTCCCGACCGCGTGGCTGCCTGTATGCCGTACGACCGCATCCGGGCATTGAACCACTTTCTTCCCAAGCGCCCTCAACAGGAATCCGATATAGACGTCCTCGTAATAAAGGAAATAATTTTTATCGATTATTTCTATGGGAAGTTCACTGTCCCTTTTAAGAAGGAAACACGCGCCGGATGGATAAACCGCTTTTGTCCGATCGGTGTAAACTCCATCGACTGGATACAAGAGGGGATTCAAACTCGCGTTTGTAGATTTTTGGATCCCGGATTCGTCCTCATGTTCGATAACCGCGCTGACAGCATGCGCGCCGGTTTCAGTTGAAGTTTTCAAAAGAGCGTCCAGCCATCCCGGGATGAATTCAAGATCGTTATTCGCGATTACGAGAAATTCTTCATCCCCCGATTTCCAGGCTTCCGCGATCGCCCCGGCATAGCCCGCGTTAGTGCCTAGTTTGATGATTTCGATCCGTTCCAGGAGGTTGTTCGGGATGAGATCGGTTACCGGGGCAGGGGACGCGTTGTCGATTAATGTGATGGGGATGCCATGATCGACTGAATTTGATAACGAGGCCAGGCAGCGGGAGAGGACATCGCCGCCGTCGTACTCAACAATCACGATCCTGACCGTTTGCTCCATGACGCAAGTGTACCCGTGAGTCGACAGTTGGTTCAAGCAAATGGGATGAATAACAAGGTTTCGAGCGTAATAAGGATTCTAAGACAAATCCTACTTGAAATTATATATATCACGGGGACATGCCATTTTTCTCCAGTGATAAACCCGACTTTACTATTGTATATCAAGGGAAAAATGCCTTGTCCCCGGAGTTCAATCGTATGAAACCCGAAATATTATCAGGAACCATTTGCAATTTTCATGTGACTATACTATTAGTATCTGGTGTTAAATCTAATTAACCCGGAAGCGGGTGGACGAAACGCGTCCCCTTCTTTCCGATTCTAAAGGAGAATCGCACTGATGAAATGTCCTTCATGCGGATTTGAAAATGAGGAAGGAGCGAAATTCTGCCAGAGTTGCGGCGGAAAAGTTGAAGCGGGGGCACCAATGGAAGAGGGAGCGACTGCTCAGCCTCCACCACCTCCACCACCACCGCCACCATCAAGTGGACCGGCCGCGAGTGGCGAGATTGATATCGGGGGATGGATAAGCAGGGGATTCACAGAGACATTTGCCGACTTTGGAAACTATATCCTGCTTGGATTAGTAGTTGGCCTTGTAGGTGGTGTAACTGCCGGAATTCTTATGGGGCCACTGTACGCGGGCGCTCTTTATGTCGTAAGACGGAAACTTCGCGGAACGGGAACGATAGATGTCGGTCAGGTATTCTCTCTGGGATTTGAAAAATTCCTGCCTACTTTCGTGATCGTGTGGCCTCCATTAGTTATCATTCTCCTTGTCAATCTTATCCCCGTTATCGGCTGGATTGTCAGCCTTGTTGCATGTGGTTTCATGATGCCATTTTTTGCAATCGGGCTTCATTACATAATGGAAGAAAATATGGATTTCATGGATGCCGCTAAAGGGGCCTGGGCACTCATCAGTAAAAACATGGGTATGTTCTGGCTGCTCGGATTTGTAACTGGCATAATCGCAGGTATCGGTGGGATCGTTTGCGGTGTCGGCGCGTTCGTCACAATGCCGGTTGGAATCATAATGATGGCACTGATGCTCGAAAGTTTTTTCCCGAAAAAGTAAATATTAATGGAACAATTTAAAGTCAATGCGCCTCCGATCATACGGGGGCTTTAATTTATCCGGCCGGTTTTATTTTGTATAATGAGCAGGAGATAATAAAAATATACAGGTGATTACATTTGGAACCAAACAGTCAAAATAATCCCATGTACTGCCGAAGTTGCGGGGTGGAAATCCCGGCCGACAGTGTGTACTGCGTATCCTGCGGGACACCGTTATCCAGTCCGCCGAAACCATATGACAAGCCTGAAGGTGAACCGGGATACGAGCGGACAGAACCGGGTGGACACCAAAAACTGGAAGATTTTTATTCGGGCTTCAAATTCCCCGAAAAAACGGTACCGCCCCGGATCGGACGCGCGTTAACCCTCGGATGGGATATCATGATGCAGGACATTGTAGGGGTGATCCTCGTCGCGCTGGCTTTTATCCTGCTCAGCTTACTGTCGGCGATCCCGATTCTCGGATATTTCATCGTTGTCGCGTTACAGGTCGGAATGATCGGGTGGGCCGAGGAACGGCGTCGCGGAATACAGTCCGGTCCGGGCGCGATGGTGAGGATAGCTTTAAACCGTTTCACTGAATCATTATTACTTGCCCTGGTTCTTATCGGGGTATCCCTCGTGATTATGCTGCCGTTATTTATCGCTTACTTCGGATTTTTTGTGTCAATTATAACTGCGGCTGTTACAGCAACATCTCCTTCATCCGCCTCGGTTTCATCGATACCGTACCCGACATTGTTAATGGGACCCGTGATGTTGCTGCTCGCGATTTTCTGGATGATCATTTTCGGACTTGTAGGCGGACCGCTGATCGCGTCGATGCAATCTATGGTTGCGTGGGGAATTGCGAACGGGAGATCGTTCCAGGAATCGCTTACATGGGCATGGGAAAGAATGAAAAGCAATGTCCTGGGATGGTGGATAGCCGGATTTATTATCAATATAATCAGTGGACTCGGAGTCTATTTGTGCTATGTCGGGATGCTGATTACATACCCGTGGGGTGTACTGTCGTGGGCAGTGATCGTAAGTGACAGGGGGGAATCCGAATCCTTGAGCGAACTTGATAAATAAGCGGGCAGGGGTGGGGGAAAATTAAAATTTGTGTTTGCTGTCAATGAGTATCGTCACAGGCCCCTCGTTAATAAGCGAGATATTCATCATCGCGCCGAATATTCCCTCTTCGACATTTAATCCCCGCTTCCTGACTTCGTCGTTGAATTGTTTATAGTATTCCTCCGCCATATCCGGTGGAGCCGCACCGACGAACGAGGGTCTGAAGCCTTTTCTCGCGTTCCCGTGAAGCGTGAACTGGCTGATCGACAGGACGCCGAATTTCCTGTCATCGTCCTGTTCACTTACAACATCCAGAAGCGAACGGTTCATTTTCCCATCGGAATCGCTGAATATCCTCAGGCCCGATATCTTGTTACCCATCCATTCGATGTCCTTGATCGTGTCTTCCGGATCGACTGAAACCAGTACCACCAGGCCGCCGATGATCGAGCCAGTGACCTTCCCATCCACCTCGCATTTAGCTGGTCCGGACCTTTGGACGACTGCTCTCATGTTAGTAACTCTGTACAGGTATTATGGATATAATTGGTAAAATTGCACAACATTAAGCTAAATACTTATACATTCCACATTTAATTCACATAGCCCAAATTATGTTAATCTCTAACCCTTGGACCGTGTCGCCTCCGCCACATCCGCTATCCCCATGATTTTATGTATCACAGATTTCAATTCCTGCGTATTGCGGACTCCGACAACGAGTTCGATTTTCACGGTGTTATCGCCAGGATAGTTTAATTGAATATTATTGATACTTATATGGTGATCTGAGAGAACCTGGGTGACATCGGAAAGGATTCCGGTTCGATTCAGTCCCCAGATATCGAGGCCTGTCAGGAAAGTATTTTCCTGGGCTTCATCCCATTCAGCGGGCAGAAGACGCTCGGTATCCCTGATTGCCCTGACCTGCGGGCAATTATCATAATGGATGCTTATGCCGCGGCCTTTTGTCGTGAAACCGATAATGGGATCGCCCGGTATCGGCTGGCAGCATCTCGCGAGCCTGATGAATACGTTCGCGTCGCCATCTACAAGGATTCCGAGGTTCCCGCTCACTCCCTGGGGGGCCATACGGCGCTCAACGATCTGGGGAGCAATCTGGCGTTTTGACTTCCTGAGTTTATCAATAAGGCGTTTTCTGAGCTGGTTGAGCACATCCTTTGGGGAAAGGTCGCCGCGGCCGATTGCGTAATAAAGCTCGTCCATGGTTTTAAATTTGAAATGCTTCAATTCTTTTTTTAGAGTAGCCTGGCTAGTAACTTTCACCAGGGAAAACCCGAGCCGTTTCCGTTCCTGCTCCAAAAGCTGTCGGCCGGCCTTGACCGCGTCCTCGATTGTCTCCTTGCGCATCCAGGACCGGATTTTTTCGCGGGCACTGGAGGTCTTGATGAAATTCAGCCAGTCGCGGCTCGGTCCGAGTTTAGCCATATCCCCTTTCCCCACGATTATCTCGACGATATC
>DAOVJF010000577.1 GCA_030673355.1 Planctomycetota bacterium
ATAACCAGAGCACCATTTTTTACCGATATTAATGTGTTACCAATACTACGGAGGGGCCTGACATGAGAAAGTACCGGGCGAGCCGACTTAAACAACTGATCTTCCCGCAGGAACTGATTATCGATAAATATCACGTTCTATCACGCAAACGAAATTTTCCAGCATTCTGGCAGGTGAAGGAGGAAAGTATCCCCTTAAGCAAACTCGCGAGTATCCAGATTTTTCGGGGCTTATTTTTCTCGAAACTCATCATCGAAAACTCCGGCGGTCCATATCCGATCATCCTGGACGGCCTCTGGAACCGGTGCGCGTCCGAAGCGCGCGACCTTCTCGAGATGATCGAGCGGGAGATACAGTCAGATGAGGATATCTCCGGTCTTATCGGGGATGTTGACGAGGGTTTATCGGGTCAGTCTTTTATTGAGGGTGACAATCCCCCTCCTGCGACTCCAGCAGCATCAGAATAAGTGTCTTTAGTTAGAGAAGAAGCACCAACAAGCTTGTTCGGCAGGATGCCAAACGTCGCATGTTGGCGGCACCATTAGTAATCCAGCAGTCTGAAAACTCCACATCAGAATAGGTGGCTTTAGTTAGAGAAGAAGCACCATCGGTAATCCAGTATCATAAAATTTTCAATTCAAATTGTACTCTCGTAATTCACGTACATGATACATCCCATCGCGACCCCCGCCTATGTACTTGACAATCCCGATCCCCCTGCCGTACCAGATGTACCATTCCGTCCCACGGGGCAGGCCAACAGTGTATTTCAGCTTGATCGTGTCCACGAGTCCCGCCGGCGTCTCGATCACTTCCTCCGCAATGACAGTCACGGTCTGGCCTTCACTCGTCCTGGCCGCGCCGATATCGGGCGGTATCGGGACCTGGATTATTCTACTCGCCCAGGGAGTCCTTGTGTTGATCACACTGAATATCCCGTTGGGCTTTTCCATGAAATATACGGTGATATCGCCGTTCCTGACCTCCCAGACACCTTCCGCCTCGTTGGCGTAACCTCGGACGGCCATTATGAGCACGGTTTCATTCAGGCGCGTACCGGAACCCGATGGGTCGCGTGTGTCGTAGATAACATATTCCCACCTGTTACCGTGCGCGAGCGGTAGGTAGCTCGAGGTCGCTGGATTTGAATTGATAATTCCATGTTCATCGTCTTCCGATTCTTCATCCCCGCGATTCGCGCCGGTTCCGTTTTCATCCGATGTGCCCTCGAATTCCGTGAGTTCACTGTTTGACACTGTGAATTCGTACCTTGATTCGATATTCTGAACCGCGGCGTCCAGGATCGATCTGGATTCCAGGGGGAGTAAATACCATCCCGCAATACAGAGATGGATGAGCACCAGGAGGATAATGTCGACCGGTCCCCATGATTTTTTCTTTTTTATAATTGGTTTCGGGCTTTGCGGCGATGCATAACCGGTGGACAGCCGTCTCGACAAAGTCCCCGGCGCGGGGAGTGGTTTTCGGTCCTGCTTTTGACCGTCCTCGTAGGGAACATCTTTCAGCCTGGATATTGCTCTCATGGCCCTTTCGACACGCGGCGAGTGGAGATCGAGTTTTACGAATTCATTCAATTCCCTGATCGCGCTCTCTGAATCGCCAAGGTACGCAAGCACCCCGCCAAGGTTGAGGTGTGCTTCCGCGAAATCAGGCGCCAATTCCGCAACACGAAAGTAAAGGTCCCGCGCTTTTTCATAATCTCCCTTCAAAAGGTATGCTCCGGCAAGCTGATTGA